>NZ_JBIAIQ010000036.1:0-91964 GCF_042871525.1 Streptomyces sp. NPDC005784 | reverse complement strand
ACATCCTTGATCGCGGTGCTATGGCGCTGTCCGGCCTGCCACAGAGATCCGTACGACCTCCTCGACCACGGTCGAGGACCATGACCAAGCTCTGCTTGATCGCCTTGACAGGTTCCGTTCCCGAGTCCTCGTCTGTGAGGATTCACGGAGGGCTCCGTGACGGCTCCGTGAGCCGACGGTGAGGGCTCATGTGGAAGGCCCAGGTCGTGGTGAGGGCAGTCCGGGTGGCGTATCCCGCTGGGGCGGTTGATCTTCTGGTGGCGGTCGAACGTGACGATGTGCAGGTACCGCTTCCCGTCGCCGGCCTCGTAGCGGCAGATCAGTTCGGCGCCCTGGAGCTGGACGAGGTCGTCCTCGACGCCCATCGGGCCATGGCCGGGGCGCAGAGACCACAGCAGGCCGGCGATCACCGCGGCCTGGTCGCGGAACCGGCCGTGATCGTCGGCCTGGGTGAGGAGCCCGAAGAACGTCCGCTCGGCGGAGAGGGACACCATCGCCAGGGACTCGGAGAAGAACGCTTCGGGCTTGATGGTGCGGATACGGGCGATGTCGATCGACCACCTTCGTCGCGGATAAACGGCGCGCCCGCTCGAATGCCCGGGCGTGGACAACACAGCCACACCCACGGCTCTGAAGTCCAGAGTTAGTTCAAAAACTCTGTACTGCTCGCCCGGGTTCGGAAACCGTAGACCAGAATCGCCAGCCGGAGAAATAGGTACCGGAATCCGGTACCTCCGTGCGCATCGCTCACGGCAGACACCAAACCGCTTCCCCCGCTCGGGAAAGCAAGCTACAACACACCAATGCCACCGCACCCCCTCGAAAACGGTCCAGCAGGACAGACCACCGCACACGCCATGGAGCGCCTACGTGCAGCGCGCGGTCACTCGCGATACCGGCTCGCCGCCCGTGTCGCAGCCCCCGCCGGCCCACGCCACTCACCCAGCTCTCCCGCACCGAACACCAGGTCAGGCGCTGTGATCTGGCGACCTCATGGCCGTGCCCGATGCCGCGGGTGCACTCCTGCACCCCCTCCTCGGAGACGCGTTCCCGTGTCAGGAATCGAGCGAAGCGGCCGCAACATAGCCGACGATCGCCGGTTGGCCAAACCGGCGATCCTCCGGACCATTGAACTCGCCGAAACAACCCCCGCCCCGGGCCGGTCCGACCTGTGCCCATTTTCCTGAAAGGAACTTCTACCCGAAATCCGGCGACCGAGATCTGATGCCATCCATGGCCATCCATGGCGCTGTGGAGTCCGATTCATGCGAATTGGTGTGGCCGCCCGGTTCGAAGGTGAGCAGGGGTGACCCTCGCTGAATCCTTTGATACCTCGGTGAGTAATGGTCGAAATTTCCATACCCACACGCACGCCGTGCTCCTCGGCTGCATCCCCGCTTCGTCCCACCGTCCGAAGGATCCGCCTGTGCCTTCCCGCCTGCTGTCCGTGCCCACCGTCGCCGCCCTCCTCGACGTCGACCGGCGCACCGTCTACCGCCTCATTTCGACAGGCGACCTTCCCGTCGTGGACCTGCGGACCGGATCCGAGCGGTCCCGTGTGCGCATCCCCGCAGACGGCCTGGAGGAGTTCGTCAGCCGCCGTGCCGTTGTCCCGCTGGCAGCGCGCCGCCGCTGACAGCGCACCTGTCACCCGTCACCTGTCACTGTTGACCAAGGAGGACTCCCACGTACCTGCGCAAGCTGACGTCCGGCAAGTGGCAGGCGACCGTACGCAACCGATCAGGCGACCGATTCAGCGAATCGTTCCCCCTCAAGGCACAGGCCCGCTCCTGGGGCATGGACCTGGAGACCCAGTTCGCCCGCAGGACCCTGCGCGACCCGCGGGCAGGCGAAATCACCTTCCGCGAGTGGCACGACCGCTGGTGGAGCGCCCGCATCGTCGAACCGCACACCCTGCGCGGCGACGGATCCAGCATCAGGAACCACGTCCTGCCCCACCTGGCCGACCGGGAGATGCGGGCCATCACCCGTATGGACATCCAGAGCTGGATCCGCTCCCTGGCGGAAAAGGGCACAGGCGCCGCGGCGATCAAGAGGGCGTACAACCTGACGTCCTCCATCATGCGCGCGGCCGTGGACGACGACATCATCGCCGTGAGCCCCTGCCGCAGCATCGACCTGCCCACCCTCGCGGTGAAGCCGCCCCAGTGGTTCACGCTCGACCAGGCGCAAAGCATCCTCGACGCCTTGCCGCCGGCCTGGAAGACCATGTGCCTGCTCGGCTTCTACACCGGCCTGCGCTGGGGCGAACTCTCCGGCCTCCACCACCACCGCATCGACCGCCGCCGCTCACGGGTGTTCGTGGTGGAGGTCAACACCAAGAGCGGCATCAAGGAATACCCCAAGAGCTCGAAGAGCCGCCGCGAAGTTCCTCTGCCCCCGCACGTGTTGGAGGCGCTGGAGCGCCATATCCATCGGCTGGAGCGAGACGCACTCGTCTTCACCACCCTCACCAAGGGCCGGGCCGGCCGCCGCCTCGACGACGGCAACTGGCGACGCCAGACCTGGTGGCCAGCCCTGGGCAATGCCTACCACTTCGACACCGACGGCGAGCTACGCCTCGTCCCGCACTACCCGCCCCACTCCATGCGCCACACCTGCGCCTCCTGGCTCGTCCAGAACGGCGTCTCCCTCTACGAGGTCCAGCACCTCCTCGGCCACGAGAGCTTCCAGACCACCCAGCGCTACGCCCACCTGCAACCGGACGCACACAAGGCCGTGCTTGGCGCATGGGGGCGCCTGGACGCTCCGCTGATGATCACGGCGTGAAGGTGGGTGACCCTATGGTCTCGACCTTGGTGAGGGATTCCCGACGACGGACGGTGGAACTCGAAGTCCGCTACGCGTTACTCACCAGCGTGGGATTGCCGCGTCGTCAGGCGTCGTCCCCGGGGATCACCGAGAGGAACGCGTCGATGTCTTGGCGGACGTAGCGCGAGACGTCGGTCAGGACGGTGACGGCTTCCTTGAGTTCGTGAGCCAGCTCCGGGGCGGTGGCCCAGACCTCGGGCTTTCTGGTGATGACCGCGTACAGCAGGTCGTCGTCGAACCAGCCGCCCTCGGCCTGCTTCGGCGCGGTGTCCCGCAGAATGTCCACGGCCACGGGCAGCAGCCAGGGCAGTCCCACGTCCTGTCCGATCAGCCGGGCGAGCTCGTGCGGCTCCAGGGTTGTGACCGGTCGACGTCGCAGCTCGTACACGTTCCGGACCATGGGGGTCGTGTCCGCAGGAGGAGCCGGCCAGCGCAGGCCCTCAAGCTCCTCGAGGGAGTTACTGCGGTCGAAGTCTTCGGGCATCGTCGGGTCCTCTCGTGCTCCGCCGCTGCGGCGCGGAGGCGGTACTTCTGGGGTGTTTCCAGGCTTCTGTGTGTCCGCACCGTTCAGGGTACGGACCTGTGCCATCCGCAGCCGCCGTCACCCGTGGCCGATGGACTTCAGGAAGCGGTTCAGCCGTTCGAGCTCGACGATGGCGTCCTTTCGCTTCCTGCTCAGCACTTCCATGCCGCGCGGGGTGATCGTCTCCGGTGGCTTCTGCAGTTCCTTGGTCAGGATCCTGCGGATGCCCTCCAGGCCGTTCCTGGCCTGCGTCAGGTCGCTGATGTGGTCGAAGGGCGTGCCGTCGGGCTTTCTGGCCACGACTTCGCCTCTGGCCTCGCGGCGAGCGGCGCTGTAATGGTTGTGATTCGGCTGGGAGTTGATGGACCCGATCGGGTCCTTCTTGATGTTCTCGAGCTTGGTGATGGCGTTCAGCGCGTCGTCGCGCAGTCCCAGTTCGCGGCATTCCTCGGGTGCGAGCCCCAGGGGGTCCGTCCATCTGTGAGGGTTGTGTACGTACGTGTTGGGGTTCGGTGCCGGGACCAGGCCGAGAGGGTCCGGGCTGAGATAGCGGGCGGTCTCGGGGTCGTAGTAGCGGAAGTGGTTGTAGTTCAGGGCGGTTTCGGGGTCGTGATACTGCCCGGGGAACCTCAGGGGCGTGTAGGCGGTGTTGTTCTCCGCCCATGCGGTACCGCCCCAAAGCGTGGAGCGGGCGCGCCACGCGATGCCACCCTCCTCGTCGAGGAGTTCCGTCGGGGAACCGACGAGGTCCGTGATGATCGCGAAGAACCGGGCGTTGATCTCGTCCTGGCGGGCTTCGTCGGCGCCGGTGCGCTCGGTCTGCGCGACGGGGCGCAGATCCTGGTGGTCCCAGGTCAACGTGACCGGGTCCGGCAGTCCGTCGCCGGTGGTGCGCTGCTCGCAGAGCGTCGTGCCGTCCCAGGTGAAGTCGACCTGTTCCGCCACCGAGAGACCGTCCGTGGCCATGCGTTGCTTGGCGATGCGGCGGCCCAGCGGATCGTAGAGGTAGCGCCACACGGTGCCGTCGGGCGTGCTGACCGCGGTGAGCCGGTCCTCCGCGTCCCAGGTGTAGCGCCAGGTGTCGGGCTTGCGCGACAGCCGGGTCTTCTGCCTGAGCAGGATGCGGCCCAGGGCGTCGTGCTCGTAGCGGACGGCTCCGGCGCGGGTGATGCGAGTGCCCTCGTACGTGCGCGTGCCGGTGGCCTCCGATCCCGGGTGCGAGTGGGGCCATGAGGCGTCCGTCTGGTTGCCCGCCGTGTCGTAGACGTAGCGCTCGGACCAGTTCCCCGCCCGTACCCCGGTGACGCGCCCGGCCGGGTCGAGGTCGAAGCGGCACACGCCTTCGATGTCGTCGTCGAGGCCGATGAGGTTGCCGTCCGCACGGTAGTCGTACGCGCGGCGGCGTATCGAGCGCCCGTCGATGTCCGTGACCGACTGGACGGTCAGCCGGCCGAGGGCGTCGAAGGTGTGGGCCACGCCGATGACATCGCCGATGCGCCGGAGCGCCTCCTGCCCCGCCAGGTCGTACTCGAAGGCGATCGTTCGCCCGCCGGAGTGCAACGCGGTGCGGTTGCCCGCGGCGTCGTAGTCGTAGCGGCTGGTGGCACCGCTGGGCGTGGTTCGGCTGATGCGGCGGCCGAGGACGTCGTAGCGATACGTAACGGTCCGGCCGTTGACCGTCTCCGTGAGGAGTCGTCCCTGACCGTCGTAGCGGAAGTCGACCTGGACCTCGGGCGCGGTGGCCCGCGTGAGCTGCCCGGACGGATCGTAGGTGTAACCGTTGCTGACGTCCCCGGCCGTCTGGCGCACGATCTGCCCGAGTTCGTCGAGGACGAAGTGGGTCGTCAGGCCGAGGGAGTCGGTGCGGGAGACGAGTCGTCCCGCCGCGTCGTGCCGGTAGCCGACTGTGCGATCGTCGAAGTCGGTCTCCGAGGACGGGCGTCCGGCCGGGTCGTAGGCGTAGTTCCAGTTCAGGCCCTGGGCGTTGGTGACCTGGGTGAGGCGCAGTTCGGTGTCGTAGGTGAAGGTGTGGCGCGTGCCGTCGGAGCCGGTGCGCGCGGAGAGCAGGTCGAACTGCGTGTACTCGTAGCGGGTGACCGCGCCCAGTGCGTCGGCGTGGGCAGTGCGGTTGCCCTCGCTGTCGTAGGTCCAGGACTCGGTGCTGCCGTCGGGATCGACACGGAGCACCGGTTTGCCTTCGACGGACCACTCCATGCGCGTCACGAAGCCGAGCGGGTCGGTGAGCCGGACCGGGCGCCCGAACGCGTCGCGCTCGAAGTGCGTCGACGCACCCAGCGGATCGGTGACGCGGTCGGGGAGGCCGGCCGGGCCGCAGTGCACGTGGGTGGTGTGGTCCAGGGCGTCCGTGACCTTGGTCAGATGGCCGGACGCGTTGTGGTCGTAGCGGGTCACGACCCCGTCGGGAGCCGTGACACGGGTGAGGTTGCCGAGCTCGTCGTACTCTCTGCGCCACTGGGCGCCGTCCTCGCCCGTGACCGTCGTCGGCAGTCCGAGCTCGTTGTACGTGGCGGTCGTGCCCAGTCCGTCGGGGCGGGTCACCGACACCACCCGTCCCCGCTCGTCGTACCGATAGCGGGTGGTGTGCCCGAGAGGATCGACGAGCGCGGTCAGGCGCAGCTCATCGTCCCACTCCTGGCTGGTGACATGGCCGAGCGGGTCCGTCTCGCGGATCAGGCGGAAGGACTCGTTGTGCTCGTAGACGCGGACGTGGCCGAGCGAGTCCGTCACCCGGGTGATGCGCGTCGTGTCGTCGTAGGCGAGGGCCGAGGCCAGGGCTTCGCCCGTGCCGCCGGTGGCCACGACCCGGCCCGAATCATCGTAGGTGTACCAGTACGTGGTGCTGTTGCGGTCGGTCCAGGAGGCGAGTCGTCCCGCCGCGTCGTAGGTGTAACGCATCGGTAGACCGGAGGAGTTGACCTCCTCACTGAGACGGCCGGCCTGGTCGTAGCCGAAGGTGAGCAGGGTGGTGCCGGGGGAGGAAGGTTCTGTGGGATCCAGCAGGCGCAGGCCGGTGATGCGCGAGAGAGCGTCGTCGCGGTCCAGAGCGATGTGGTAGTCGCCAGAGTGGATCACCGCCGCGGGGATGTCGCCCTCTTCGTACTCGATGGTGATGCGATTGCCGTGGCGGTCTTCGAGGTATTGCAGCGGCAGATCGACGGCCTCACCGGCGGCGGACGGGACCGGGCTGTGGAAGACCTGGACGAGGCCGCTGTCGGGATCCGTGACGCATATCGCGCCGTCGAAACCATCGGCCCAGGCCAGGGTCAGGCGCGAGCCCGGGGTCTCCGGGTGGACAGGGGCGCCGGTCTCCGGGTCCGGTACCGGGAAACAGAGCCGGGCCCCGTCGGAGCCCGCGTAGACGAAGCCGTCCTCGTCGGCTTGGACCCGCTGGTCCAGAGTGGAGGCCCAGGACGGGCCGAACCAACCGCCGAATCGGTACGAGGAGACGTGCGTGCGCTCCAGGAGGAGCGGCAGTACGCCGGGCAGCCGGACATCCGTCCGCGTCAGCGCCACATCGCCGGTGGCCACATCGATGGGGTCCCGGACGAACTTCTTGAGCGCGTTGCGCACCGATGCGGGCAGTTTGTCGAAGCCCGGTCGCAACGAAAGCCGTTCGAAGGAGGCGCAGTTGAGCTTCAAGGCGCTGCGCAGTCTGGCGAGATCCCGGGGCTTGAGTTTGCCGAGTCCCTTGCCCAACAACGTGGACAGGCTGCCCAGACCGACCCCGAAGGCCGCGCCCAGCGCCAGGGTCTCGGCCAGCTTGCCGGGGTCCTTGAAGGTGGAGGGGTCCTTCAACAGAGTGTCCAGCGCGGCGAACTTGGTGCCTTCACCCGCCATCTTGCCGACCCGCGCGACCGTCTTGATCTCCTTGAGGGCCTTCAGCGCCCGGCTCAGGCCGCGGATGACTTCCAGGACCGCTCGGACGGCGCGGGCCATCGCCGTGCCGGCGTGCTCGATCCGGCCGATCAGGGCCATGGCCTTCGCGAAACGCGCGCCTGCGGCCAGGCTGCCGACCACGGCGGAGGCGCCGCCGGTGAGGACGGAGAGGGCCAGACTCGCCATCTCCACCTCGATGATCTCGACGATGATCACGTTGAGTTCGGTGAGCAGCTCGTGTGCCTCGTCGGCGTACGTGTCCAGCGCGTCGGCGCCGTCGCGCAGCGAATCGGCCATCTTCGCGGCCTGCGAACGAGTCTTCTTCGCCCGCTTGCTGAAGGCGGTAGCGGCTTTGCCCTCCCAGGTCACGATCCGCAGGGCGGCTTCCGCGTCTTTGACAGAGGCATCCACAGCCTCGGCCAGGGTGCGCCACTTCTTGGCGATCTCCCGTACGCCGTCCGGGTCCACGGCCGGGTCGGAGATCCCCAGGAACTCCATCATGCTGGCCATGTTGTCGCCGGCCATGTGGTTGAACTTGTTGATGTAGTGCAAGGGATTGAGGTCGACCACGATGCTCAGCCCTGATTCTTGCCGCGCGCCGCGGCCTCGAGCAGGGCGTCGAGGATGTCGAACGCCTCGGAGAGGTCGGTCATCAGCTTCGCCTCGCCGTGCCACTCGTCCACGAGGTCCGCCGCGACCTCGGCGAGCATCTCCATTCCCTCACGCACGTCGTCGGTCGCACCCATCAGCGAGCCCAGCGCGCCCAGCGCCGAGAGGTCGTGCGAGGCGGTCTTGAAGGCGTGCAGTGGTTTGGCGATGTGCTGAGGTGCGTTGCGCAGCCGTGGCGCCGCCTTCGCTATCGACTCAGAGTCCTTACCCAGGTCCCCCATGACGCCTGTCCCCCGATACCACGCGTTACGTGTGCACAAGCCGACTGCGGACAGCAGCCGGGCCGGGTAAGCGTATTACCTGCATTTGGTCATGGACGGCAAGGGGGTTGGCCTTGTCCGGGTCGGTCGGCTGATCCCGCAGGGGATCAAGTCCTGTCCTCCGCCCTGCAGTTCTCGCAGGGCGTGAAGCTAGGCCGACCGCGCGACGGCGCTCCGGCGGATGCCGCCGGAGGGTCGGCCGTGGGTGACGGCGCTCGCCGCCGGCTCAGTGACGAGCAGCGCGGCGACGTCCAAGGCTTCGAAGTCGTACGGGATGCCCCAGGCGTCCAGTCGGTGCACGGCGAGATGACGGGCGAGACGAACGCCACGCGGAGTGGAGCTGAAGCGCTGCACGAACGCACTTACAGTAATCGACACTTGGTGGGCTGGACTGGACGTCATGACCCCAAGATGTTGGCTCACGAGCTTTGTCCGCCAGGTCAGCGACTCGTATTCGGCGTGGGAGTATGGGCACGGAGGGCAGACGGGGCTGACAACTGACCGTAGCCATAACCGGGTTGGCAGTGGTCTCTGTCGGGATATGCCCGGTTGACTGCTCGGGGTGACGTAATCACCGCTGGTGTCACCCAGGTCCCGCCGATAGCGTTGGTGCATTCGTGAGGATCCTCGCCCCACCAGGAGTCATCAGTGCATCGCCGCCCCACCGTGCTCACAGCCGTCGCGCTGACCGCTGTCGCGGCCCTGTCGCTGTCCGCCTGCGGGAGCGGCGACGACAACCCCAAGGCCAACGACAAGATCGCGGGAGCGGACACCGGCGACGCTTCATCGGCCTCGACCTCACCGACCGCGAGCGCGCCGGACTCGGTCGGGCGACCGAAGATCGAGCTGCCCTCGGACATCACCTACACCTTCGACTGGCCCAAGACGGGCGACGCGGACAAGGACGCGGTCATGTCCGACAGTGAGCAGTCCATCAAGGCGGTGGACATGGCCGTCGCCGACCAGGACGCGCTCGACAAGGGATACCTCTTCTACTACGAGGGGGAGGCGGCCGCCGGGACACAGGAGTTCATTCAGAACTACGTGGACCACAAGGCCCGTACCACCGGCGCCTACCGCTTCTACGACCCCGTGGTGACGGTCGGGAAGGACGGCACCGCAGCCCTCAGCTACTGCGAGGACCAGGGCAGGGCGTTCATCAAGTACATCAAGAGCGGTGAGGTCAAGAAGACCCCGGTCACCAAGAAGAGTTACGTCGTCTACAACACGTCCCTCAAGAAGAACAAGCATGGCGTCTGGGTGATCCAGAAGATCATCTCTCAGAGCGGGAGCGCCAAGTGCCAGCCCTGAAGCCTCGGTCCGTGAAATCCACCGTCGCTCTCGCACTCGGACTGCTCATACTTGTGCCAGGTCAGGCACTCGCCGACGACACGTTCGACGATCACACCCAGAACCCGCCCGGAACACAGGCGAAGGGCGACGCCGACGACGGAACGCTCTCCGCCACCGCCGGTGCCGTCGTCTACGACCGGTCGAAGAACGGGTCCGGACCGTCCGCCGGCGCGGTGACGTCGACCACTTCCTGGACTCCGCCTCCCTGTTACTACGCGCCCAAGTACACCCCGGCCCAGCTCAAGGCATACCTGGAGCCGATCTGGGAGGCAGGGTCGACCGGCCCCGAGTGGGACCTCGGGCAGCGGAACAAGTACGAGGACGGCGGCACGAAGGACGGCACGTACAAGGACTTCAACAAGGCCATGACCGGCAAGGGCTACTGGTGGGACTCGTACGTGAACGGGGACTACCCCGTGGGCTGGGACTCCTGCGACAAGGACATCTTCTGGGTCGACACGAACGACGATCCGCCGGCGGACATCCCCGAGGCGATCACTCCCGAGGTGCTCGCCCAACTCGCGTACGCCGAGATCCGAGTCCCGTCCACCAAGATCGAGCTCGCTCCGGAGGACACCACCAAGGTGAACCTGCCGACGTGGGCGTGGCTGGACACGGCAGAGTTCAAGCCGGTGTCGGTCACGGCGTCCGTCCCGCTGCTCGGCATCGAGGCGACGACAACCGCCGAGCCGGTGTCGCTGAAGATCGAGCCGGGCACCGACGACGCCACGACATACCCGCCATCCGGGGTGTGCGAGATCAACGACGGCAGGATCGGTGAGGCGTACGCGAAGGGCAGGGCGGACGAGACTCCGCCGTGCGGCGTGCGGTACCTGCGGTCATCGGGAGACGGCTCGTACAAACTCAGGGCCACCGTCACCTGGAAGATCCACTGGACCGGTACGGGCGTGAACGGCGAACAGGGACTGCCGGACGGCACGTTCGGTGCCGAACAGGATGTGATCGTCCAGGAGATCCAGGCGGTCAATCGCTGAGCCGCGTGTGCAGCTCCGGCATGTCCGTCACACGGCTGCCCGGTGCCGGGTGGCGAGCTGGGGGAAGGCGTCCTCCCACACGGTGCGCACGGTACGGCCGACGGGCGTGCGCAGCACCGGCCACAGCTGGAGGAGCAGGTCCTGGCTCAGGTAGCGGGGCAGGTCGTCGCGCAGGCCCTCGTGCAGGACGGTGCGGTACACGCCCATGCGCTGTCGGGGCTTGTCCATGTCGTACGACGTCATCCCGGACCATGCCATGTGCAGTGGTAGCTCCACGATCCCCTGGGTCGGGCCGTGCAATTCGTCCAGTGACTCCGGCAGCCGTCGCCGGAATTTCTCCTGGTACAGCGCGAGATCCTCGGCGACGCCGGGCGAGAGGTCCTTCGGCGCGGATGCGGGCTGCTGTGGGCTGGAGGACGTGAGTCCATTATGGCGGCGGGAGTGGGGGTGCGGGGCGGGATGTGGGGGCTGGCGTCAGGAGCGAGCGGGGCGGATCCCTCGGGGTGATCTGGTTGCCGCCGCCTTTCCCGCCCCGAGCGGGACGGACTGTCGGCCCTGACGCTCGTTTGACGCTCTGGGCATCCGCAGGCAGGACAGCGGGCCGAGAAGAAGGCCCTCACCTGGCCTTTTCCGAGACAGTCTCAGGCCGACACCTTTCCGATGACGCATCACGTGGAGTGCGTGGCGATTCTGGAGCCGGTGAAGAAGGACGCCTGACCTGCGG
This sequence comes from Streptomyces sp. NPDC005784, assembly GCF_042871525.1. Lineage (NCBI taxonomy): Bacteria > Bacillati > Actinomycetota > Actinomycetes > Kitasatosporales > Streptomycetaceae > Streptomyces > Streptomyces sp. NPDC005784. The sequence goes on along the minus strand of NZ_JBIAIQ010000036.1, from coordinate 80,711 downwards.
TTTTGTGCGTGCGTGAACTGTGTGGTGTGGGCGTTACGGGTTATATCGTGACGCTCATTCGACGTACGTCCATCCTGGGGGCATGACTCAGGCCGAGCCCTTGGTGGCACCGCAAAGCCTGCCGAGGATCACGGCGGTGACGTGACGCGACATTTTTGACTACTTGCGCGGCGAGGGCGGCCCCCCCCTGCGGACGGCTTGACGAGATCGACTTCTTGGAGGGTCTGTACGACCTGGACGGGCCGGCGTCGACGGACTCCGGTTCACGACGGCGCGTGGCGACATGGTCCGGCACCGGGTCAACAACCCGTTGGACCGGCCGGACGATTGGGTTGCCCTGTGCGGCGTCGTCGGCCTCCACCCGTACCGCACGCGGTGTCATCGGCGTGCACGGTGATGATGACGTGCAGGACTCGCACTCGGGCACCGGCCGTTCGAGCCGGTGCCCCGGCCAGCCGTATGGAGAACTTGCGGGTCGGAGTTGGAGCGAGGGCGCCGAAGCGGAGGCGAGTGCGACTGGCACTCCAGCCAGGCCTGGGCCTGGCGGACGACCTTCCGTTGGCCAGGTTCGCCGAGGCCGTCATCGGTCGATCCACAGCGGCCGACGACAGCATGCCCGACGTCGGGTTCCACCTCGTCTGCGTCGGCCATGCGAGAGACGATCCCATTTTGGACCGACATCGTCGTCGGCCAGCCGCGGGACGCGGTCCCAGGTGATGGGTTCGGCCGGCTTGTCGGCGGGGCCCTTGGGCCGCTTCGGTCCGCCGTCGGGCAGCGCTCCTTTCGCGGCCGGCCCGAAGCGGTAGTTCGCTGTGGACGGTCTCACCTTCGCGGCGTCCGCCGGGCGGCCGCCACGCCCTCCGCGCCGGACGGCCCGACCACCGCCGCAGGCGCGTGACGCCTGCGCGTCAGGTCCGAGGTGGCCGAGGTCGACCGTCTGCTCCTGGGCACCCGAACCGAGAGCCCTGGCGGCACTCGCCGCGGTCACTTCGGCACTGTGCCGCGAACAGAACCGTTTTGCCCGGTATGTTGCCGGGTCCTCCTGGTGTCAGGCACTTAGCTGACGTGGCTTCACCCTGGTGAGCGGCACCGTTTTTCCCGCACGCTGGTACCGGACGTGGGCCACGTACGGACCACGCGTTCCCCGCCACCAGGAGAACTTGTCACCCGTCGGGGCGCCACCGCGCGTCTTGGACAACTCCTGGGACGGCCGGCCGCGCCGGCGCAGTGGCCCCCCGCGGCCGGGCCCGTACGCCTACTCACCAGGGGCTGTCATGTCTTTGCAGATACTCGTCCAACCGTCCTTCACCCCCAGGGAACGCGAAGTCCTCGCCCGGCTGTGCCTGGGGGAGACCTACCGGGCCATCGCGCGGAGTCTGGGCATCAGTACGCACACCGTGGACACGCATATCAGGCGGGTCAGGAGCAAGGCGGGCGTCACCAACCGTTCGCAACTGGTAAGCCTCTCCGTCGAGTTGGGCCTCTTCCAGCCAAAGCCGATGGGATTGCGCGCGGCGGGTGATGAGGTGAGCCCGCAGACGTCCTGACAACCGCGATGCGCACCGCGCGAACGGGCACAGCCCGGGCGCCTGTTCACCCGCGCGTCGCGGAAGCCGTCAACAAACCACCGCTAGCAGCCGCGCTGGTTTCCCGCCTTCGCATGGAGGTCGACGGTGCCGGTGAACGGCCGGCTGAGTTCGGTGCCGTCAACCGGGTTGACGACTACCAGGGTGATCAGCCAGGTGCCAGGGGCCGAAGTGGTCGTGGACACCGATACACCGGCCGCGGTAAGGGGCGGATCGTCGCCCGTAGGGGAGATCGCGTTACGTCCGGTGCCGGCCGTGGTGCCGCTCGGTGCGGTCAGGACGGCCCGCACGACTACGTGGGGATTGTCGTCGAACAGCACGTCGACGCTCAGTTCTCGGCAGCCCTTCGGTACACGGAAAGAGTAGGTGAGAGTCTGCTCGGGCGAGCCCGGCCGAGCGTTGCCGCCGGAGATGCTTCCGGAGAACATGCCGGTGCCGCCATCTATGTGGACCAGGGTGCGCATGACGACCGGCACGCTGGTGGTACGGCCATCGGAGGACGTGAGGATGACCGACCGGGTGCTGTCACCGCTGGAGGTCGACATGGTCATCCGTACCGGCAGGGTCTTGTGCTGCCCCGGCGCGAGTGTGACGGCCCGCGGGGTCGCCGTCGTGGCGGACACCGCCTTCTGGAACGAGGTCTCCAGCCGGACCGGCCCGGTGAAACCGCTGTCGCCAGCGGGAGTGTAGAGAATCGCCTTCCACGTGCCGGCGGCCGGGTGCGGGATGTCCAAGGTGCCGAAGTTGGGCGAGGTCTGCCCGCCCTGCGGTCGGGTAACGGCCTCCAGCGTTCCCGCCGGGTCCAGCAACGTCATGCGGACGATCCGCACGGTCGTCACACTGCCGAGCGTGCGCACGCCTCCGGTCCAGGCAAGGGACGCCGTCAACCGGTCCGTTCCGGCCGGGACGCTGAACGTCACGTCGTGGTGTACCCAGGTGGCGCCGGTGGTGCCGTAGGTGAAGGCAGGGTCCGTCTCGGAGTTCAGCGGTACGTTCCGACGGGACGAGCCCAGGGGAGCGAAGGCGCGGGTGCCCACCTCGACGGTCTGTGATCGGCTGCTGGTGTTGGTCACGTCGATGTCCGTGGTGCGGGACGAGCCCGGGGCGCCGGTGATCTTTACCTGCCCGCTCATGACGGCGACGGGGGAGCTGTCGTGGGCCGGGGCCCGATAGCCGCGGGCCGCCTCGACGGCGGCGCGGACGTCGAGCAGACCGGCGCCTTGCTCCTGCGCGGGCAGGCCGAGGTCGGCGGCGGTACCGGTGAGGAACGCCTTCACCAGGGACGGCGTCGGCGAGGCTCCCCTGTGGCTGTCCCGGTACGCCTCGACCACATCGGCGGCAGCGCCGGCCACCAACGGCGCCGCCTGACTGGTGCCGCCGAAGACCTGGATCGGGCTGCTCTTCCCTTTGTAGTCGAGACATCCGGTGTACAGGTGCGCGTCGAGACCGCACAGCGCCCAGCCCGCCTCCCCGGGGGCCACCAGATCGACGGTCCGCCCGCCGCGGGTGATGCCGCCGGAGGAGATCGCGGAGATCCGGTTGTCGGACCAACCGCCGTTGGAGAGCTGCGAGGCGGCGTAACCGGTCTGCAGGTGGGCCCGGTTGCCGGACGAGGCTCCGACGGAGATGACACCGGAATCGTCGGCCAGCGTGCTGATGGTGCCGTTCCCGCCTGCGTCACCGCTGGAGACCGTGATGGTCACGCCGGCCGCGGCGGCCTGATCGTTGAAGAGGGATACGGCCTCGGACGCGCCGTTGTCGGCCGTCGTGTCGATGCCGAAGGACTCGTTGAGCACGTCGACGTGCGCCACCGTGACCGCGTAGTCGATCGACCGCAGGATCGCCGTATTGGTGAAGGACCGGACCCCGGCGGCCTTCAGCGCCACCAGCGAAGCCCCAGGAGCAATGCCCTGAACACGGATGGTGCAGCCGGCAGGAAGCGCATGGCCGGGATTGACGAACTGTGACAGGTCGTAGCTCTGCCGTCCCTGCGCGACCATGGCGGAGGCGTCGCCGAAAGCCTCGACCGCACCGCTCGGCGCGTCCCAGCCGTCACCGGAGAAGTCCTTGTGGTCGACGATCGCGTGTGACCCGTCCGACCGGACGAAGTCCGGATGGACGGGGTCGAGGCCGTCCGCGATGTACGCGATCCTGACGCCCTTGCCTGTCGCGATCCTGTCCGCACCGGGAGTGTCGGGGGTGCTCACGGAGTGCGTCAGAGCAAGCGCCTCGGGCTCCAGCAGCGGCCGTGATGGATCGCTCGGGCAGACGGACCCATTGCCCGGACCGCCGTGTGCGGCCCTGCCGTCGGCGTCGGTCGGGGCGGCCGTCAGCAACCGGTTCCCGGCTCGGACCGGATCGCCCGACCACGTCGAGGACTCCGCGACCGTCCGGTCAGGTACCACCGAAGCGACGGCCGGGTTCGCGGCCAGCGCGTCCCGGACCGCCGGACTCACGGTCGCCGAAAAGGCGTTGCCGACCACGAAGCCCCTGATGTCTGCCCCGCCTGCGTCCTTGACCTCGGCCATCAGGGGGGCCTGGGCGGAGGCGACCTGCCGCTTGCGCTCGGCCAGGTGTTCCGAGTCGGCCGGTACGTCCGGTAGTTGATCCCTGAGGACCACGACGACCGGGGCGGGTGCGTCACCGCCGGCAGCCGCGAAGAGCCGCACCAGGGGAGTCAGCATGATGAGAGCGGCGGCGGCGGCGACGGCTGCTGTCGACCGCGGTACCTGTCGGCGGATCATCGCACTCCTCGTCTGGCGCCGCTCGGGCATCCTGTCCGAGCGGCGCGGGGCTTCGCGTACGACCGGGCAGCCAGCGGTCTGCCGTCAGGGTCGGGGCCACGCCGGCCGGAGGATTCATGCGCTCGGCCCCGTCATTCCGGGGCCCGGCGCCGTGACGGCCGTAGCGGCAGGTCGCCGGCTCGGCGATCAGGTCGTGGTGCGGACGCGGTCGACTGGCTCGTCGGGCAGCTCCGCGCAGCTGGCCGCATCCGATTTGTCCTCGGCCAGGAAGATGGTCTGCGCCATCATGCGGTAGCGGCTCATGCTCTCCCTGAACGTCTCGATCGACTCCTCCGGATGCACCGAGTCGATGACCGCGTGCGGACCGATGGCGTTGAACTGGTGGGAGGTGCCGCGCGGAATCTGCATGTCCACCCACGAGTTCTCCGGCACGACGAGGTTGTAGCGCCGCCGGGTGACCCCCGGCGGCGTGCCGGGCATGTCGTCCTCGAACGTCGGGGGAGTGAAGAGGGTGATGCCGGGGACGCCGCCGACGATGAACGGGGAGAGACTGGACACCCGGATCCGGGTGCCGGGTCCGGTCATCATGCGCACGAACCGAAGGCCGGTGTGCAAGTGCATCCGGGAACAGATGTCCCGTTCCTCGACGTCGTAGAAGTCCATCAGGTAGCGATCCGCCACATAACCGTCGAATGGGGAGGCGAGCATGTACACGTCGCCTTCCTCGAAGGTCTGGGCGCGGACTATGCCGTCCTCGTCGGGTGTCGTCGCCTCCGGAGTCTTGTGCGCCTGCCGCACGATCCTGGCCAGTTCGTCCACCACGGCGAACGCCACGGCCGGCGGGAACGTTGCGACCGGTGTCACCCGGTTTTGGTCCGGGTCGCGGAATCCGACGACGTCATGCACCTCGTTCTCGTCGTCGGGCTGGTATTTCATGGTGGCGTTGTCGTCCATCGCGGTGTTCACTGTTGAGTCTTCCTCATAGTTCGAAGATCTTCGCTGTGGCCCCACACCACTCCGCCAAGGTCGTATCGGCCCGCGCGCAGGGCGGAGAAGCCCAGTGCGGTGAAGCCGGCCTCGTCGAAGAGCCGCAGCCAGGCGGCCCTGGTGAGGAACCCGCCGTTGTCCCACCAGCCGTCGAAGGCGCAGAACAGGAAGTCCAGTGCCCAGGGGCCACCGGCCACGGGGCCGGAGCCCTCGCCCAGCACCAGCCGCCCGCCGGGGGCAAGCAGTGAGTGCAAGCGCCGCAGTGCAGCGGGCTTGTCGGCTGCGCAGTGCACGGCATTGGTGGCGAACACGGTGTCGAAGCGGGCGGTCAGGGACGCGGGTGGCTCACGGTCGAAGTCGAAGACATGGCCGGTTCCGGGCCACTGGCCGCGCCCCACGAGATCGGGTTCGCGGTCGGACCAGTGGAACTCTCCGTCCACCTCGCGCGCTACCAGCCGGGTGGTGTTGCCCACGCCGGTGCCGACCTCCAGCACCCGTCCGTCGAGCAGGCCGCCCGCGCGCAGAGTCCAGGCTGTCAACTCGGCGTAGGAGCCCATGGGCCACTCGCACATGAGCCGTCTCCACAGACCGGGGCGAGAACGCATCAGGGCGGCGCCGTCCATGCTTCCGTCGGCAAGCGCGGGCCAGGCGTCGACCAGTGCGTCGAGGGCGTCGTGAGCGGCAACGCGTGGTCCGTCCGCCTTCTCCGGCGGCAATGCGGCGGTGGCTTGTGCCTGCTTGAGTATGCGGTCGGCGCGATCACACGCCGGAGGATGAGGACTGTCCAGGAGCCGGAGCGCGGCTTCGCGGGCGTAGCCGAGCAGAGCTCTGTAGCGGTGCGCGCTCTCGTGACCCGCCGCCAGGGTCCGTCCCATGGCGAGTCGCTGCGGCTTACCGGTGGACGTCGTGCGAAAGCCCCGCGTCGCGACCACAGTGGGGCGCAGGACCGGGAGGGCGTCCAGACGGAACAGCTGGTCAAGTGTGCCGCCGTCGAGCACCGCGCCGATCTCCTGCCCCAGCGTGTCCTGCCGGACCGGGACGGCGGCGTACACGCCGGGCACACCCGCTTCTCGCCATTGGCGTTCGATGTCCGTCGGGAAGTGTTTCTCGCCACCGCGGTTGACGACCTCCTTACGCCGACCGCGCAGTACGAGCAGACCGTCGCGCAGTTCGCCCAGATCGCCCGTGCGCAGCCAGCCCTCCGGCGTGATCGTTTCGGCCGTCCCGGCGGGGTCCTCCCAGTAGCCGGACATGCGGTCGGCCGTGCGGATCCACACCTCGCCGTCCACGAGGGAGAGTTCGGTTCCCGGAAGCGGCACACCGACCGGCGGGGTGGCGTCGATGTACTCGCGGGCGAAGCCCGCCGCGTCGAGACCGGGCGTGACGAAGCTGAAGTTCACCGCCTCGCTCAGACCGTACCCCTGGCGCAGCCGAGGCCCGTAGACGCCGGCGAAACGTGCCGCGAGCTCACTGGTGAGCGGTGCGGCGGCGGTGATCAGGTAGTCGAGGGATTCGGGCCACGGCGGCGGATCCTCAAGCAGTTCGTGGAGCATCGCGGGGACGATGGACGCCGTCCGCGCGCCGCCTTCGGCGAGGCCGGCGAAATACTCGTACGGCTGGAAACGTGGGCAGAGGATCAGCGGAGCGTCGGTGACGAGCGTGCCCATCAGCGACATCATCAGGGCGTTGACGTGGAAGAGCGGCAGGCACGTGCCGTGGGGCCGCTCCGGACCGAAGCCGTGCAGGGCGGCGACCCGGCGGGCGTTTCCCAGCACCGCCCGGCGGGAGAGCCGTACACCTTTGGGGCGGCCGGTGGAGCCCGATGTGAAGATCACGAACGCGAGACCGTCGGCCTCGGGGTGACCGGGGTCGCCGTCGAGCTCTCGTACCTTCAGCAGGCTCCCGTCGTCCTCGATCACGAGCGACGCCGACGTGCGGCGGGCGGCCTCGGCAACGTCCGTGTCCTGCGTCCGCGGGTGCAGAGGGACCGTCACCAGGGAGCGGTCGAAGCATTTTTTGAGGATCGCCGCAAGTCGCGGCCCGCTGGGCATCCGTACGACGACGCGCGACCAGGGTGGCAGCCCGGTCAGTTCTTCGGGCGAACCGGGCTCAGCAGTCATGGTCCGCTGCACCCTTTCCACCTCCCTCACTCCCTTGCCGGCCGGGGTGGCTCCCCGCCGTTCGCGGCCCACTATGCGTAGTCGGTTCCGGCACTGTCCATGACGGCAAAAGACCCCGGTGAACACGGTGTTCGAGTGGATTCCGGTACACAGTCGAACGGATGGTCGGCGTCGCGCCGCAGCTGCTTGAATGCCGACGACATTTGGGAGGGGACGATGTCCGAGCTGAACCGTTCCACGGCGCGTGTGCTCGCGATACTGCGGAGCGGCGGGAACGTGCGGGAGCTGTTGGCGTTGACCACGGAGCGCCGGAGGCTGAACCTTTCCGACCTGGCGCCCGAAGCGCAGGCGGCGCTCCTGGCCGAGCGTACGGACGCGGTGCGGCCGTCGACGGCCGCACTGGCCGAGCGGATCGCCGCCGCTGCGGCCGACCGGAGGCCGCTCGTGGTCAAGTTCACCGTGGAACCGTTCGGTGCGGAGTTCCACCTCGGCAACGTGGTGCCACTGCTGGTGCTGGACCGTCTGCGCCGTATGGGACACCAAGTGGTCATCGTCCTCGGCACCGTGACGGCGAAGGCGGGCGACGCGTCGGGCGGGACCGCGTACACGCTCCCCGCGACAGACGAGGAAATCCGCGCCAACTTCGCCGCCTATCGTGAACAGACAGCCGCGTTCGTCGACTTCGACACTGTGCGAGTGCTGCGCAACGAGGACTGGCTCACACGTGTGAGCCTGCCGCGCCTGCTGGCCCTGACCGCGCGAGTGCCGACGTCACTGTGGCGCCACGAAACCCCGACGACCGTCGCACAGATGCTGTACGCGGTGACGAAGGCGCTGGACTCGCTGGAGATCAGGGCCGACGTGGAGGTCGGCGGCAGGTACCTGACCGACGCCATGGCCGTCTGCCGCCACGTCATGGCGGCCGAGGACACCGAACCGGAGATCACCCTGTCCACCCCGCTCATCGAAGGTCTCGACGGCAACGGCACGCTGATGAGCGCGGCCCGCGGCAACCACGTTCCGTTGTCGGCCTCCGCTCACGACATGTTCACGCGGCTCTCCACCGCCCCCCACCACCTCGTCCTGCCCTATCTGCGTGGCTTGACGGAGTGGCGGGATGCCGAGATCGACGCCGCCCGGCGCGAACTCACTCCGGAGGCGCTGCGGTCTCTGGCGGCAGCCGATATCACTGCCGCGCTGCACGGATACGAGGCGGCGCTCGAAGAGTGGGAGTTCACCGCCGTATGACCATGGAAGGAATAGCCCGATGAAGGTTCTCATGCTGCGTCACAACCTGCACCAGCTGGTCTTGGAGCAGGCAGACGAGGTCTACGCGGTTCTGGACCGGTCCGCGGGCTGCCGCGCGCTTCCGCCGGAGACGCTGAGCCGGTTCGCGCGCGTGTACTGGATCTCCTCCTACGACTCGCTCGAAGAACTGAGCGCGGTGGCGGGCGATCTGCTCACCCGCGACACCGGTATCGACCGGGTGGTCAGTTTCGCAGAGTTCACTCAGTACGCCGCCGGCTACCTGGCACACCTCCTCGGACTGAAACACTTCTCCCCGGCACTCGCACTCGCCACCCGCGACAAGCGCGTGACGAAGACCTTGGCCGCACTGGCCGGACTGCCGGTCGCACGCTGGTACTCGATCCCCGACCTCACCGACGCTCCCGATCCGGCCGAGATCGAAGAGGCCGTGGGCTTCCCGCTCGTCCTCAAGCCCGCCGGCGGCTGGGGAACTCTCTCCACCGTCAAGGTGGAAGGACGGTCGGAGCTGGCCGATGTCCTGGCCGACTACGCGACCGAGACCGAACTCGTCTCCCGACAGGCGATCGTCGAGGAGTTCATCGATGGCGAGGAGTTCCACGTCGACGCCGTGTGGCGTGACGGCGAACCCTGGATGTTCCACATCAGCCGGTACTTCTCACCGCGGCTGCGCGCCTGGGCACGACACACACCGCACGGTTCGGTGCTGCTCGCCGAGCAGGACCACCCGGTGCTGTACGACCAGGTGAGGCAGTTGCACGTCCAGCTGAACAAGGCGCTCGGCCTGGAGCGGGGCGCGACTCACCTGGAGGTCTTCCAGGAGCACGGTTCAGGCCGACTGCTCGTCTCGGAGATCGCCTCACGAGTGGGTGGAGCGAACGTGTCCGACGTCGTGGCGGCACGTCAGGGGGTGCACGGCGGCGTGGTGGCGCTGCACGAACTGCTGGACGGCGACCTGGCCGCGCTGGCGTTCACCGACGGCGCTTTCGCGTCGGTCGGCTGTTTGTGCCTGGTACCGGAACGCTCCGGCACCATTGCCGCGCTACCGAGCCGCGAGGCGCTGCTCCTCCATCCGAACGTCGTCGACGCCGCCGTGTACCGGAAGGCGGGCGACGCCGTGGAGGTGTCCCATCCGTCCGCCTGGTGCGGTTTGCTGGTGATCGGGGCCGATTCGGAGGACGAACTCCTCGCGGTCGTCGAGGATTTGACGTCGGCCTATCGGATAGAGATGGTCCAGGCCTGACTCCGCCGGTGATCCTGGTGTGTTCGGGTGCGGCGGCATGAACGACGGGCCCACTCGGGGCGGTTTCGAAGACCGCTCAAGAAGTCGAGGTGCTCGTTGTCCGTCCACTCCGCGCCGGCGGGAACGTTCCGTCCTCGAGCGCGCAGGTTGCGCGGGCGAGTAATCCGGGCGGTACGGCGGCGATGCGGGTGAGGGACCGGCTGAACGGTCTGCGGCGTGACGATCGCCCGAGTCTCTCGCCTGCCCGACCGGCCACCGTCTGCGCGTCGCGGTTCCTGCCCGACCGGCAGGTACCACCACTCGGCAACAGAGCCACTGGTGGTGCCGGTCGCGGCTATCCTGCCCCCAATGACGACCATCACCACAACGCTGAGCGACACGGATTTCGACGCCCCCATACAGGACCGTTACTTCGAGGACTACGTCCCGGGCTCGGTGTACGCCTTCGGCACGCTGACGATCACCCAGCGGCAAATCCTGTGCTTCGCCGGGGAGTTCGACCCACAGAGCATCCACACAGAACCGGAGGCCGCCGGGAACGGCCCCTTCGAAGGGCTGATAGCCAGCGGGCTGCACACCGCCGGTGTCATGATGCGCCTGTACGTCGACCACTACCTCAGCAAGGTGGCGAGTCTCGCCTCCCCCGGCGCCGATCGGCTGCGCTGGATCCGTCCGGTGCGCCCCCGGGACAGCCTCTCGATCCGTACAACGATCGAGAAGGCCCGCGTCTCTTGCTCCAGACCGGACCGCGGAATCGTGCACACCGCCGTGGAGGTGCTCAACCAGCACGACGAGCCCGTCCTGACCCTGACGATGATCAATATCTTGCTGCGTCGCGCGCGCCAGAGCCGGAGATAGACGGTTCCGAGCTCGACCCGGCGGTGTCCTTCCTGTCCCGCGTGCCCAGGCCTCACCGACTGTGTGTCCGGCGTGCGGGACGCTTTCGGCACGGGTGTACAGCCGGAGCCGGCATGCACGTCGAGTCGCGGGCAACTCGGCCGACGGGCGCCCGGTACTGATTGGGTCACCGGCGCCGACGAATCCACCGCCGAATGACACGAGTGTCTCTCCGTTCTTGACCCCCACGGATCTTCCGGCCGGATCGCATTGCGAACACGTTTTCATTGAGGCTTAAAATGTGCCGCAACTTGGTGTTTGCTGATGGTTTTCCGCTTGTCGCTTTGCTGCCAAACACCTTGGTGAAGCACTCATCCCGTCGCCATGAGACCTCCGAGCGATCAGTCTGTACTTCGTCCGAAGCCGCCACCGTGCCGTCCGGTGGCACGTACGAAGCGCAGGAGAAACCATCATGAAGCGTCTATTCCGTACCCAGCGCGTCCGGTACTGCGCGGTGGTCACCGCTTTGTTCGCCGTGAGCCTTCTGGCCGGCGTCCAATGCGACAGCTACAGCTCCACACGCTCGGAGCACGTCAGGACCGAGGCGGTATGTGCGACGGAACTGCACTGCGACGACACGTCCTGGGGCGGCTGACCCGCACCGAGGCCGTCGGCCGATCACACGTCTCAACTCGGCGTGGGCCGCTCGTCCTCGGCCGGTTCGGGCCGGGCTCGCATCGACACCAGGTCGGCCGTGCCGATGCGAGCCGGCGCCATGCCCGTCGTTGGGTCCCGTATCAGCCGTGCATGTCACACCTTCATGACCAGGTGCCGCGATTGCCGAGCGTCAGCTCCATGATCAGCGCGAAGCGGTGCTGACCGGACACCACACAGTTGAAGCCGGCCGGAATGTACAGCACTTCGCCCACCAGTAAGCGGTGTCTGATTTGGCCCATCTCTTCGGGCCGGTCGATGCTGCGCGGCGAGAGCTGCACCTCGACGACACCCTTCAGCAGCACGGCGAAGGTGTCCGTCGTGATGTGTCGTTCCTCGTCGACGTGCCTGGCCGGGACCGTGCGGTACCCGACATCGACATGCCGGTTCACCAGTTCCCCGAAGTCGCGCGCGAGTAGATGGACGGTCTCTCCCGCGGAGGACTCGGTCCCCTCGTGTGCGGCTACGAGGGCCTGCACCACCGAGGCCTCACCCTGGGGCCACACGACCGCGGCGCTGCGACCGCCGTGGGTGCGGAAGGACCACTCAATATCTTCGAGGAAGCCTGCCAGGTCGGGGCGAAAGTCTGCTCCTGCGTCCATGCACTGTCCTTAGGCGGTCCCGGATGCGCGGAGGCACTGCGTCGGCCTGCTCAAGGGCAGTACTCCGTGAGGTGGTGGGGGAGTGGGTCCGGCTGACGGGTCGCTCTCCCGTTGGTGGTACCTGATCGAAGTCGTCGCCGCAGCGGTTGTTCCGCCGCACGGCGTCTCTCGTGTCCGCGGGAAACACGAGAGCGCGGACCGCTCGTGCGCACGCACCGGCACCTTTCCCCGACAGAGACACCGGATCGCGTTCGGGGTCGGTGTCGCGCGACACGGGAGACGGTTTCGTCCGAACCGTCAGGTGCCGTGGTGGCTGGACACCTTCAGTCGCCACCACGGCGACTCTCCTGCAGAGCGGAGGGGTGCGCAAGTCACGTGTTTTCGCTACCGGATTCGGGTGACCGATGGGTCAGCTGCGCCTTCGCCGCGAGCACCCCGGCTTGAAAGCGGCTTTCGGCGCCCAGGGTTTCCATGATGTCGGCGATGTGCCGACGGGCCGTCCGAAGCGACATTCCCAGACGACGGGCGATCGACTCGTCCTTGAGACCGGCGGCCAGCAGGTCCACGATGGTCTGGTGGATCTCCTTCGCGACGCGCTCCAGGCCGTCCTGAGCGGCGTCCGAAAAGGGGGTGGACCGAACCCAGGACTGCTCGAACAGCTCGTAGAGGTAGCTCACGGTGGTGGGCTCCCTGATGGCGACCGCTCCCCAACTCCCGTTCTGCTCGGGCAGGAAGGCGAGGCTCCGGTCGTAGATGATCAAGCGGCCGAACAGTTCGTGCGAGGTACGGTACTCCGCGCCGAGGGATGCCGCGGCAGCGACGTACGCCTGGCTCGGGCCGTTGAATCGAGCGGTGTGGTGATAGAGGGTGCGCATCCTCACTCCGCGCGAGAGAAGCGCTTGATCGCGGCCAAGGGCTTCTTCCATCGCCTCGGGGCTTCGGCCGCTGCCGCCGGGTTGGCTGCTGACGACCTCCTCCTGGCACTCGGCTGACGCCCGGTTCAAGGCCGCCCGTACCTCCTGCAGCGTGGGAATCACCTCGGCCCCGGAGTCCTTGTTGCCGGGCCTGCGGCTGAGGAAGCGGGCACGCAGCCGGTCGATGCTGCCTTGTATCCGGTTCAGTTCCTCCGTCTGACGACTGATCGAATCACGTAAGAGTGCTGTCAAGACGCCGGCCACCGCATCGGGGTCCACCGCTCTGACCTCACCGGGGGCCGAGTGGACGGCTCGGATCAAACCGAGATCGGCCAACCGCTCCAGTGCCGCAGCGACCCGCTCGGGCGAAAGGCCGAGTTCGGAAGCCGCCTGGTCAGCACGACCGCCGCTGTCAACAATCCATCCGTACAGGAAGATGTCGTCTTCCTCGATGGGGGAAGCACTCGGCGGCGGTCCTTTCATTTCGCTCATTCGTCCAGTATGCGTGCGGTCCCACGGAGATCAACTGGCCCCCGTGCAGGGGCGCCCCGACACCGCGTGACGTTGCTTACGCACGCGGGTACGTGGGGCTCCCGCGCTCGCGGAGCGCAAGGCTGTGGTCGTGTCGGCTCCGCCGCAACCGTCGCCGCCGACAGGCCCGCGCCGGTCGGCCCTGTGCCCCTCGCGCACGACCTGGTAGCGATTCCTCGTGACTTCCCGAAACCGCGGAACACCGGAAGGCTTTCAAGGCGTGGAAGAACCGGTTCCGGCTTGTCCGCAGGGGGACCTCGACTGCTTCCCACTCCCCGGCCGCGGTCCCCCGCGGTCGGCGCCGGGCCGGTCGGTGACGACTGCTCGGCCGGCATGGTGACGGATCGTGAGAGGAGACGGTGCGTGAAGGAAATGCTGGTTACCCCTGCCGAAAGTGCGGCGGTCGCTCAAGCGGAGTGTGCCGTGAACACGGCCGGGTCGGCACCGACGGAGCCGGAGCACACTCCGGTGGTGCGGGTGCCTCTGCAGTCGCTCCGGGAGGGAGACTCCCCACGGGTGGCGGGAGTGAGCGCAGAGCATGTCCGGATGCTGGCGGACCAGGAGGGGGAGTTGCCTCCGATCACGGTGCACCGGTCGACGATGAGGGTGATCGACGGAGCGCACCGGGTGCTGGCGGCGAAACTGCGCGGGGAGTCCGACATCGCGGTGCGTTTCTTCGAAGGAGACGCCGGCGCGGCTTTCGTGCTCGCGGTGCGGCGCAACGTCAGCCACGGCTTGCCCCTGACTCTCGCGGAACGGACAGCGGCGGCGGCGCGGATCGTTCAGACGCATCCGGAGTGGTCCGATCGGACGATCGCTTCCGTGGCCGCGATATCGCCGAAGCTGGTGGTCTCCGTACGGCTCCGCGCGGGGGCGGCCGGGTCGCCGTCGGCGCGGGTGGGCCGGGACGGACGGGTGCGGCCGGTGGATGTGACACCGGGGCGGCGTCGCGCCGCGGAGCTGATGCGGGAAAGCCCGGCGATGCCGCTGCGGGAGGTGTGCAGGCTGGCGGGAATCTCACTGGGTACGGCCAGTGACGTGCGGCAGCGCATCGGCCGCGGAGAGGATCCCGTCCCGCCGTCCCGCCGTCCCGATGCCACCGTGGCTGCTTCGCCCCCGAGGCCGACAGCACCGAAGCGGGGCCTCGAACCGGATGTGATCCTGGAACAGCTGCGCCGGGACCCGTCGCTGCGGCTGAGTGAGATCGGCCGACTGCTGCTGCGCCTGCTCAACATGAACGCGGTGGCACCTTCGCAGTGGGAGACCTTCGCCGACTCCGTGCCGTCGTACCGCCGGGACGTCGTCGTGCATCTGGCCGGCCAATGGGCCCTGCAGTGGCAGGAGTTTGCCGCGTTGCTCGAACAGCGGCAGCTACTCGAACCATGACCGTGACACCGACAACCGCCTACCTACAACGACCTGAGCATCGGCGTCAGGTGTGGAGCCTTCTGTGATCACCCCGACCTATACCGTTTTGTCCCCGGCCGTTCCAGCCCCTCCGGCACTGTTCTCGCCGCTGTCCGCGTCGTTTCCGCCTCGCCCTCCGTCACCGGTCCCGCCCCCGGTCCGGGGGGCGGTCAACGGTGCTTTGCCCGGTCTCGACCCCGGGCCCGACGAACGGTGGCTGGAGGTGTACCGGCGGGCAGCCGATCCCGGCGATCCCCGGCAGCTGCGGGACCTGTTCCTCGGCCGGGTCGAGGCCGAGGTCGGCAGGCCGGGGCATCGCGAGGAGGCGGTCGCCCGCTGGCGCGCATCGGCACCCCGACGGGACATCACCGTGGAGGAGGTGCTCTCCTCCCGGGCCACCTCGACCTTGGTGAAGGAACTCTTCAACCACTACTTCCGCGACGACCTCTACGGCGACCTGCGTCCGAGCGCCGACATCATCCTGTCCGGAGGCGCGGTGGACGAGGAGAGCTGGGGCCTGCCCCGAGTACTCAAGGACTGTCTGTCGTACGCCCTGCTGCGCGATTGGTACGGCTACTCCGACTCGTGCGGTCGCACCAGCGCCCGCGAGGCCGTCGCGGGATACGAGACTGCGCGGCTGCCGCCCGGCGTCTCCTACGGGCCGCGGAACGTGGCTCTGACCATGGGCGCGACTTCCGCGATCAGCGGCCTGGCAGATCTCGTGCTGCGCGGTGCCACGGCCCCCGCCATCTGCGCGATACCCAACTACCCGCCCCTGGTCGAGTCCGTGGCCCGCCGTGGCGAGATCCGTCTCGTGCCGTTGCCCTCGACCGATGGCTTCGCGTCCGCACAGCCGTTGATCGACGCCCTGCGTGCCGATACGCCTCTCGTACTCCTGCAGTCCGCGGCCAATCCGACCGGCGCCCTGCTGCCCGAGTCCGAAATCACGCGTCTGGTCGAAGCGGCGTCCCCCTCCACCATCATCCTGCTCGACGAATGTCATGAGTGGCTCGGCGAAACCTACCCGTACTCCTCGGCGCGGGCCGCCCGCAATGTGGTGAGAGTCAGCAGCCTGTCGAAGAACTGGTCCGCGCCCGGCCTCAAGGTCGGATGGCTGCTCGCGGACGACGCCTTCATCGACGAGTACTACGAATACGCCTCCACCACCTCGGGCAGCCCTCCCTCGGTGTTCTACACCCTGATCGAGGTCCTCGCCCGCATGGAACGCTGGTCGCATTGCGGCGTGGAGGAACTCGGCCCCGCCGAGCTGGCGGAGTTCGAACCGCACTACGGCATCGGGATCGACGCCCTCCAGAGGGCCTTCCACAGCTACCGCGCCGAGCGACGTGCTCGCGAGCGTTCGCTGCTGAGGCAGCGCGACGCTTTCACGGCGAGCCTCGCACACTCCGGCATCCCGGTGCTGCCTCCCCGTGCCTCCATCAATCTCGCCGCCCGCTTCGATGGCTTCGCCGACTCCTACACGTGTTTCCGGACGTTGCTGCGTGAGACGGGTGTGTCCGTCTTCCCCGGAGCCCTCACCTTCTGCCTCGCCGGTCCCGTCGTCCGTTTCACCACGGCCCAGCCGTGGGACCAGCTCACTACGGCGCTGAGCCGGCTCACCGGACGCGAGTACCAGGAGGCCGTACTGTGACGGCCCAATGGGTGGAGGCCACCGAGCCCGATGAGGTCCACGACCTGCTCCTCGCGTCCGACCGGCACGTAGCGGCCCGGTACGGGCTGCCCGTGCCACAGCGCGATCGGCGCAGCACGCGGCAACTCGTCAGCGAGCGCCGTACACACCTGCTGCGGGTCGACGGCGCCGCGGTAGCCGTCTTCGCGCTCACCCCGACGCCGGCCTTCGACGTCGATCTCGCGATCTTCCCGCCCGCCGCCCGCCCCGCCTATCTGCGGCGCCTGGCCGTTCGGCCCGAACGGCTCGACGACGGCGAACTGTACGGGCCCGCGTGTGTGCGCCGGGCCATGGAAGTGGCCGCCGCGCACGGTGCGGATGCCCTGCGCGCCGAGACCAACCCGGACCTCGCCGGAATCGTCCGCCTCCTGGAGGCCTTCGGGTTCGAGCAGTACGGCCCCGTGCGTACCGAGGGGTGGATGCGCCGGATCTGCCTTGCCTGCGATCTCCGCTCGTTCGCCCGGTGACGGCTCCGCCGATCCCCGTCGGAGAGCCGTCACCGCATCCGGCGCGAGCAGGTGCCGCGGTGCCGGGCGCCACGTCCGGCGTCCACCTCGGAGAGCGGGGCGGACCCGCTGCCTCGGGCCTGCCGGGCAGCACACCCCATCACCAAAAGGAGAAGCCGATCGCCATGGACGCACTCACCGCCGCCGTCGACAGTCTGGTCACCGGTATTGCCGGCGACCGGCGCACGCCGGGCATCGACACCGTGGACCTGGCCCTCTCCGACCGGGGAGTCGATTCGATGGGGGTGGTGGCGTTGATCGCCGCGGTGGAAAGGGAGTTCGGAGTCCTCTTCCCCGCCGAGATGTTGAACCGGCGGACCTTCGTGACCGTGGCGACCGTCGCGGCGGCCGTCCGCAGCCTGCTCGACCCGGCAGGCGGACAATGACCGCGGACGTGGACGCCGTCCACCGCTACCGGGGCATCCCCTACGAGCGGGATCTGGGCCGGTACCCGACGATGCCGGCCGCGCTGGCCGACCAGGCGCGTATCCGCCCCGGCGCTCCCTACCTGACCGTCGTGTCCGCCGACGGGACGGAGTCGACACTGAGCTACGGCGAACTCGACGCCGCGAGCGAGGCCTGCGCACGCTGGCTGCGGACCGAGCTCGCGGTGAGTCCCGGAGACGTCGTCGGGATGGTGCCCCTGAACGACCTGCACTCCGTCATCGCGCTGTTCGGAGTGCTGCGGGCCGGCGCCTCCTGCCAGATGCTGGGGCCCACGGACCCGGCCGAGCGGATGCGCAGCCAGCTGGGGTCGCAGGGGGGCAGCGTGGTGTTGTGCACTCCTGGCGTCGACTGCCCGCTCCAAGAGGCCTTCACCGTCCCGGACTTCACGCGGAGTCCCGCCGACGCCACCCCTGCCGAACCTCATGCGTCCATCGATCCCGCGTCCGCGGCGGTGCTGTTCGCGACCTCGGGCTCCACCGCGGCATCGAAGATCGTTGTGCAGTCCCATCGCAATTTGGCCGTCAACGCGGAGGCCTTCCGCCGCCACCACCGTCTCGGCCCGCAGGAGCGTGTGCTCGGCTTTCTGCCGATTCACCATGCCAATGGCGTCAACACCACGCTCTTCGCGCCACTCAACGCGGGCGCCCAGGCTGTTCTGGCCGCGCATTTCGACCCGTTCGAGTATCCCGATCTGTTCCGTCGGTACCGCCCGCGGATCGCCAGCGCCGTTCCGAGTGTGCTGGAGGCGCTGCTGGAAACCTGGCGCAGGCCGGCACTGCATCCGGATTTCGGCTACTTCCTCACGGCCGCGGCACCGCTCGGCGTGTCCACCGCGCGCCGCGTCGCCGACGGGCTCGGCGCGCGGATCGTCCAAGGTTACGGGCTGACGGAGACGACGAACTTCTCCACCACCCTCCCCGTGGACCTGTCCGGGGACGAGTACCGAAGCATCATGCTGGAGACGGACACCCCGCCGGTCGGTACCGCGGTGTTCGGCACCGAAGTCGCTGTCTTCGACGAGGAGGGGACACCGTGCCGGGCGGGTGAGACCGGGGAGATACGTATGCGTGGCCACAGTGTGATGGAGGGCTACGGCGGCAGTCCCGAGGCCACGGCCGAGGCATTCCGTGGCGGCTGGTTCCGCTCCGGCGACCTGGGACACCGATTCGATCCCGGCAGCGGAACCGGCCCGCTGCTGGTCATCACCGGTCGGCTCAAGAACATCGCCAAGGTGCGGGGCGAGGCCGTCCCCCTGGAGGAGATGGAACGTGTGCTGTGTGCACTGGATTACGTCCGCGACGCCGGGTGCGTGCCCGTACCGCACCGCTTCGACGGGGAGCGGATCACGGTGGCCGTGGTGACCGGACCAGGACGTATCGGCGAGATCATGGAGCACTTGCGGACCAAATTCCCGCCGCTGGCCTTGCCTCACCACATCGTGCGGGTGCCGGCGGTGCCGCGCACCGCGACGGGCAAGATCCTCCGTCCGCGCCTGCGGCACCAGCTCGGACTGTGAAGCTCCGTGCGCCCAGCAGGTGCGTACGGCGGGTGCGCACGGAGCATGTCAGCAGCGGAGCATGTCAGAGGCCCGCGCCCGGGGCACCGGCGTCAGGAGACGACACGTGTTCCCTCGTCGTCCATCACGATGGCCTCGCCGTCACGCAGGGCGACAAACGGGATGTGGTGGTCGATGAAATACGTGACGGTGCGGTCGATCTCCTCCGACTCGGGGTGGTCCGACCGGTAGTGCGGGGCCATGGCGTAGGGCAGCACGCCCAGCCCGTCCCACAGCGTCGGAGTGTCGGGGTACCCGTCCGGGATGAACGACGGGTCATCGATCCCGAGCAGGCAGATCCCCGCGCTGTAACCGGCGTACACGAAGGCGTCCTCGGCGAGCAGCGCGGGCAGCAGGCGGTCCGCCCCGCTGGCGGCGAGAGCACGGCGCAGCACGAACACGCTGCCACCACGGACATACAGCAGGTCCAAACCGCGGAGGGTCGCTTCCAGTCCCGCGGAGTCCATGAAGTAGTCCCGCAGGTCGACCTCTTCCGGCTCAAGACCGAGATCCGCGAGCTCCCGCATCTCGAACTCCAGTGATGTGGCACGTCGTTCGGGAGTGCGGAAATCGTAGGCGTTGAGAATGACACCGGCCCGCCCGCCCCGCTGGAGCAGACGCGACAATTCGGTCCGGCGCGGCCCGAGACCGGCGGACGACAGATACAACCGCATGGTCGTGACGCTAGCAGGGGGTTCGGGAGTTCATGTCGCCTCCGGTCAGGGCGAGTTGTCGGTTCGATCGCGGAGCGATCGCGGTCGAACGCTGTCCAGCCAGCGCGGGAACGCGGTCAGGGACGGCAACACGGCGTCTCCGGTGGCCAGATCCGCAGCGCTGTGACGGCCGGTCGTCACGCCAACTGCCAGAACGCCGGCAGCGTGCGCCGCGTTCATATCGGCAGGGTGGTCCCCGACATAGACGAACGCGCCGTGTTCCCGCAGGACTTCGGCCTTCGCCGGTCCCCACACCGAGCCGACGACAGTGTCGACACCGAGCCGCGCATGGGCGAGATGCGCCCTCGCCGTACGCTCGCTCTGTCCGGTGACCACCATGACCGCGCCGTGCCGACGGCGTACTGCCCGGATCGCCGCGTGCGCTCCGGGCAGCGTTTGCGCGTGCCTGGGTCCTTCCTGGACGTAGCGGTCGCGGTAGGCGTGGGCGAGCCGGCGTGCGTCCGCCGGCGGGAGCTGCGCGCCGAGCAGCACCTCCAGCGCCGGGCCGAGGCCCGCGACGACCGCCCCCACGTCGACCGGCAGGAGCAGGCTCCGGGACACCGATGCGAGGACCGCGGCGACCGCCGGGGTGCTGTCCACCAGCGTGAGGTCGAGGTCGAAACAGACGAGGGGAGGGGACACCGGCTGACGGTAGCGCGGTTGCCGGTGTTCAGAGCGCTGATTGCCGGCCCGTACGGCGGTCCGGATACTCGACGTCGTCGTCGAATGGAGATGTCATGGTTGCGTCGGGTGTGTTTATACCTCGACCGGATCGTCCGTATGTGCCGTTGCGGACACGTCTGTTGGAAGGTCCGGCCCTGTTGGCGCCCGAGGCGCACCCTGTTCCTGCCGAGCGCGGCCGGCTTTCGTCATGGGTACGCGGACGACTGGAAGACAGCGGCCTGGCTCTCGCCCGGCTGGACCGACCGCTCGACGCGGCCAGCCTGCTCGCGCTCGGCGCCGATCTGGGTCGGGTGAGCGAGGAGACCGACCCGGCGGTGCTCCCCTACGTGGAGCAGGGCCGCATCCTCAACCTGATCAGCGGGCGGGCGGCCACCGAGGATGTCGCGCTCCAGCCCTTCTCCGCCGGAACGCTGACCCTGCACAGCGAGGGCAGTGGGCGGCCGGCGGCCACCCAGCCGCGGTACATCGTCCTGATGTGCCAGGACCCCGGCGACGAGGCGGCGGCCCAGACGGTCCTCGTTCCGATGCGGGCCGTCGCCGAACGGCTTCAGCCCCGCACCCTGCGCACCCTGGGCGGCCTTTACTACCAAGATGCCCCCGGGGTGCCCCCGATGGCGCGCACGGTCGGCGATCGGACGGTCTTTTCCTTTCGTGACTTCGGTGACCGGCCCCTGCGCTGGCTGGCCGGAAAGGACACCGGGCCGTCCGCTGACGCCGCGGCGGAAGCCGACGACGCGATCACCGCTCTGCTGGCCGCCATGTACCGGCCGGAGACGGCGCTCGGCATTCGCTGGCAGCGGGGCACCCTCGCGGTCATCGACAACACCTGGTTCTTCCACGGCAGGACGGCGGGCCGCTTCAGCGCCGGGGCTCGCCGACACCTCCAGCGCATACGTGTCACGGCGCGATGAACCGTACCGACCCTGGAGACACCGCCTTGCCTCTCGAAATACCACGACTGCGACTGCACGACACCGCCGACGCCACGGCCGCCGAGGTGGTGCCGGGCGACAACGAGCTGAAGGTGTTCGGGTGCGGGCCGCTGCCGAGTACCGCGCCTCACATCGGTCACCTGGCCCAGTTCATGGGGACCGACGTACTACGCCGTGCCCTGCACTGGCTGGGCACACCCACCCGGTTCCTGCTGGCCGTTCCCGACCTCGCCGTCGCGCCCGCACCGCAGGCGCGGACAGGTTCCGTTCCGTGGGCCCCGGCCGCACCGGCCGAAGGCCCATCGCAGGCCGAGCGCAGTTCCGCCGCGCTCCAGGCCGACCTGCTGGCCATGGGCGTGCTTGCTCCGGAACTGCGGCCGACGAGCACGGCGGTCGCCCTCGTCATCGAATTCGTACGGTCGCTGGAACGTGCGGGTTTCACCTACCAGCTGGACACCGGCGTCTACTTCGACACCGGACGCCTGCCCGAGTTCGACGTTTTCGGCGACCCCGGGCCCGAGTTGCGCGCCATGCGGTCGCAGGCCGAGACGGACCCCCGGCGCCGCCACCCCGACGACTTCGCCGTGTGGCGCCGGGAGGACTGGCGTGACCTGCACGCCAAGCGGTGGTCGTCACCGTGGGGGCCCGGCCGGCCGGGCTGGCACATCAGCTGCTCGGCCATCGCGGCGACGCTCGGCCCGCACCTCGGTGTGCACGTGGGCGGCGAAGCCCAGCGGCACCATCACCATCTTGCCGAGATCGCACAGAGTGAGGCGCTGCTGCCGTCGGGCTCACGATGGGTGGGGCGGTGGATGCACCACGCCCCGCTGCGTACGGAATCCGGCACGCTCAGCCGCGACCGCAGCGCCCCGTCGCTCGGGGAGCTGCGACGGTCGGGTTTCCACCCGTTGGCCTTCCGTCTTCTGCTGCTGCGCGGTCACTACCGCGCACACCCCCCCTTCACGACCGAGGCCCTGTCCCGAGCCCAGGGCACCCTGACCCGACTGGCCGCGCTCGCCCGGTCCGCCCGGCTTCCGGACCCACCCAGCTGGGCCGAGGCTCGGAGGCGGACCGGCGAGGGACCGGCGGCCCGCCTCCTTGGACGATTCACCGAGGCGCTGGCCGACGACCTGGACACCGCGACGGCCCTCAGCGTGCTGGAGGAAGCACTGTGCGAGCCCGACCGCGATCCCGGAGGCCTCGTCGCCTCGGCCTCCGACCACGTGCTCGGCCTGCGTCTGACCACAGTGGAGACCGGCGTGTCGGTCCCGGGGTGATCGGGGCGGTTCCGCCACCGCCCGCGCGAAAGCGGTAGAAGCCACGGAGCACCGTGCCCGAAAAGGGCGCGGTGCTCCGTGGCTTCTACGGGTTCGAAAGCGGATGACGGGGTGGGTCCCGCGGCTTCAAGCGCGGACGATGCGCAATCGAACACGGGCCGGACCAATGGCTGTTGTTGAACCGCCGGGCGCTGCCTAAGTTCTTCCTCGTGACCACGATCCACCATAGAAAAAGGGAGGTGAAACACATGATCCACACGTCCGAGCAGATGAAGCGCATGGCTCTGGCCGTCGGTGCTACCGCGGTCGTCGGTGCGGGTATGACCGGCATGGCCCTCAACGCCACGGCTACCCCGGAGAAGTCCTCCGGCGGCCAGGAACTCGCGTCCTGCACGAGCTCCGTCACGCAGGTCCAGATGTGCTGGTAGCCCCAGTGCACACACCGGGCGGTCCACCCCTTGGGTGGACCGCCCGGCCCAGTCCTGAGCCCTCAGAGCCTGTGCCATGTCCCCGTGCGGGCACGCGACGCCTGGCCGGGGACACGCCACAGGATCGCGAACGGATACCGACACTTTGGAGCAGGCATGAATCTCACCGTCGCCGGACTGCCCGGCGGGGCCGCCGCTGCGAAGGTGTTCGCCGCGGCCCGGGGACGGGAAGCAAAGATCGTCACCGATGTCCCGGAGCTGCTGGCCGAGCTGGACCGTGCGCCCGGCGCCGTGGTGCTGGCCCTGGGGGCCGACATCGACTTCCGCGCGCTGGCCGAGATCGTGCGCCATGCCCACCGGGCCGGCGTCCCGATCGGCCTGATCGACGGCTGGCGCGGCACCGCCGCCGCCGAGGACCACGCCCGGGAACTGGCCCACTGGACCGCCGCCCTCCGGCCCGGCGTCACGGCCTGGCTGGAGGAGTCGCCGCTGGTGGCGATGCACGGCGGCTACGGGTCCCTCGACCTGCTCGACGTCGCCGCCGCGGACCCCGGTCCGCTGCTGCGCTCCGAGCGTCGGATCACGGGTATCACCAGCCACAGCAACGGCATCGACTCCCCCCTCGGCCACGCTCTGCTGTGCGGACTGCGGGAGGCCGAGGGCGAAGCCCTCACTCCCTACCTGCCGTGCGCAGCGGGTGGGCCCTGCCGGGGCGCGAAACCCGGCCCGGACGGCACGCTCGGCCGACCTCGGCTGATCGCCCCGCGGGAACTGCCCGGCGACGTACTGGTACTGGGCATCTGCGACGGCGTCCTGCCGGCGCACGCACGCTTCGACCAGCGGGGCAGCATCCTGCGGGGCCTGCTGCGCCCGGGCACCGTCCGGCAGGTGATCACGACCTACAAGCACTGGCCGCTCGACGAGGCGGCCTTCCTCGCCGCCTGCCTGCTCGCCGACCGCGGTACTCCGCTGGGCGAGGTGGTCGACATGCTCAACGCCGCCTACCTGGCCGACCCTGCCACCAACGACGATCCGCCCTGGGTCCTGGTGGGCGATCCCACCACCGTCCTCGCCCTCGGGGACACGGAGCTGGACGAGATCCTGGCCGGCCCGTCGGGAGTACTGCGAACACCGGACGCCCTCGCGGACCGGGTCGTCCTCGTCGACGACCGGGACGATGCCCCGCTCTGGGCGGCCCCCGTACGCGGCAGCGCGTTCGGCGTATGGCTGCACGCCACCGCGGAGCGGCACGAACACCCCGTGCGGGTAGAGACTCTGCACACCAACGAGGACCACCGCGCCATCCGCCGGGTCTGGACATCCGGGACGCGGCTGGCCTTCACCGACCGGGTGTTCCGCGACGCCGCCGCTTCGATGTCCGGCCGGTTCGAGTATCCGGTCGCCCTCGCCGAACACGTGGGGGCGACGGTGGAGCGCCTGCGCGCGTCGGAACCGATGGTGGCGGTCAGAACCACGCTGTCCGGATGGTCCGACGACCTCGTCGCGCTCGCCGCCGCCGAGTCCTCCGGCTGGGCCGCCCTGCACGAGACGCTGGAGGAGGCGTTCCTGCGGCTCTCTCTCGACGCCACTCCGGACCTGGAGCGTTTCTACGGCGCGAGCGCGGTGCCCGCGCCTCCGACCGAGATCCGCTGCCCCTACTGCGCATCCCGTGCGTCACTGACACAACGCCATGTCCTGGCCACCGGAGCACGGCGGACCGTGGCACACTGCGACCGCTGCGCCGCCATCAGCGACACGGATGCGGCCCTGGAACTGGCCTGGCTGGACGGCCCCGGCACGGTGACACCGGGAGAGCCTGTCGAATACCGCGTCAGACTCGACCGGTGGCCGGACAACGGGGTCGGCGCCATGACCGGCCGGATCACCTTGCGCCAGCTTGCACCCACGGTCTACGACGTCGGACCGCGTGCACTCATGGTGGACGCCGACGTCCGGCGCGACCTGGTGCTGCACTGGACGCCGCCGCGGACACTTGCTCCGGGGTTCTACAACCTCGGAGCGCCCGTCGTCCTGGACGGGACGCTGTGCACCCTGCGGCGGCCCCTGACCGTGCGAGGAGCACAAGCATGAACAACCGGCGCCCGTTGCGGTTGTACAACTCCCTCGGCCGACGACTGACGAACTTCCGGGCGGGCGAGCTGGTGAGGATCTTCAGCTGCGGGCCTCTCGTATTCACCCCTCCGCACCTCGGTGTGCTGCGCGGTGCGGCCGGGTTCGACGTCCTGCGCCGTACCCTGCGATGGAAGGGGTACCGGACGCGGCACGTGTTCATGGTGACCGACATCGACCGTGGCCGGGACGGGGCGCCGCTTCCGATACCACCCGGTCTGGGTTCCCCGGCCGATCCGGTGGAAGCGATCGCCACCCACTACACACGTGTTTTCCAACAGGATCTCGCCAGGCTGAACTTCCTGCGGCCCGACGAGTTCGCACGGCCCTCCCGTTTCGTACCGGAGATGATCCGCTATGCGGAAACCCTCCAGCGCAAGGGTTTCGCCTACCCGACGGACACCGGACTGTATTTCGACACCGCAAGGTTTCCCCGCTACGGCGAACTGGCCGGCCTGGACCTGAGCGCGCAGCGCGAAGGAGTCCGTCCGGCGGGCCTGCGCAGCACCGCGGATTTCGCGCTGTGGCGGTGTGCGTCGCCGTCCGCCGTCCGGCGGGGCTGGGAGTCGCCGTGGGGCTGGGGTCTGCCCGGCGCTCACATCGGCTGCTCCACGATCGCCACCATGCTGCTGGGCGAGCACTTCGAGATCCACACCGGCGGCAAACACCACCGCAGACTGCACCATGTCAACGAAATCGCCCAGAGCGAGGCCTATCTCGGAGACGGGCGGCCCTGGGTGGGGCACTGGCTGCACCACGACATGCTCACCTTCGGCGACCGGCCGATGGTGCGTGGCGGCACGTCGATGAGGCTGACCGACCTCGTGGACGCGGGCACCCACCCCATGGCGATCCGGCTGTTCCTGCTCAGCGGGCACTACCGCGGTGAGCAGACGGTGGCACCCGACTCCCTGAGCATCGCGGCGAAAACGCTGCGCCGGCTGGCCGCGCGGCTGGAGTCGGCCGGGCCCGTGTGTGAAGTGCCGACGTACGAGGAAGCCGTCTCCCGCATCCCCGCCGAGGACACCGCGGCACACGCGCTGCTCAACCGTCTCGACGCGGCCGTGTGCGCGGACCTGAACTCGCCGCAGGCACTCGCCGTCGTCCACGAGATCGCGCACGCGACCACCCTCACGGAGCAGGGGCGCCGCGTCCTGGTGGGCGCCGCCGACGCACTGCTCGGTCTCGGCCTGGGTACCCTCACCTGCGGCGAACTGGAAGCCGGTCCCGCCCGGCGGACCGATCAGGATGTCATCCACCGCCTGGTCGCGGCCCGGGCCGAGGCGCGCCGCGCCCGCGACTGGCTCCTCGCCGACAGGATCCGCGCCGACCTGCATCGGCTCGGAGTAGAGGTCAACGACGACTCACTCACCCGCTTCTGACAACGAAGGAGAGACCTGTGTCCACCCTGCGCACTGGTTCACGCACCGACGTCGGCACCGGCCGCGCGCTGGCGGAACTGGGAGTCCGGTCCGGGATGCCGGGACAGGAGATCACCGAGCGCCTCGACGAGTACGGCTACGCGCTGCTTCCCGGCGTGTTCACGCGGCCGATGCTGGAGGCCTTCCGATCCCGCCTGGCCCGGCAGACCGCGGCGGAAGGAACCCTCGGGGGCAGCGAGGTCGGCCAGGAGGCCGGCACCATGCGGCTGTCCGACCTGGTGAACAAGGGCCCGGAGTTCGACGTGTGTTTCACCAGCCCCGAGTTGCTCGCCGGGGTGGCTCACATCCTCGGCGCGTTCAAACTCTCGTCGGTGAGCAGCCGGGCCGCGCTGCCCGGCGAGGGACACCAGGCGCTGCACGCGGACTGGTCCGGCCGGAGCCCCGCCCCGGGCGAGTACCAGGCGTGCAACTCCATGTGGATCCTGGACGACTTCACCGAGGAGAACGGCGCTACCCGCGTCGTCCCCGGCTCGCACCGCTGGGGCCGGGCGCCCGAGGAAGCGCTCGACGATCCCTTCGCGCCTCATCCGGACGAGCGGTTGGTGCTGGCTCCGGCCGGCTCGCTGCTGCTCTTCAACGGGCACCTGTGGCACGGCGGCACACTGAACCGCACAAGCTCCCCGCGCCGCGCCCTGCACGCCTATTTCACTCGCCGCGAGAACCCGCAACAGCTCGACCAGGCGCGTTACGCACGCCCGGAGACTCTCGCCCGGCTCGGTCCGGCGGCCCGGTTCGTCCTGGACGCCTGACATGCCGATCTCCTGCCGGCCGGTCGGTGTCACCAACGGGTCCACGAGGCAGGGCCCACGCCGGGTCGACGCCTATGAACTCGACGGCGGCCACGGTGTGCGGGCCGTGATCTGGACGTACGGTGCCACCCTGGCCGAACTGTGGATACCGGACAGGACCGGCCGCAGTGTCAACGTAGCCCTCGGCTTCCCCGACCTGGCCGGCTACGAGGACCCGAAGAACCCCTACCTCGGTGCGACGGTCGGCCGCTTCTCCCGCAACGTCGGACGCGGCCGGTTTCGTCTCGACGGGGCCGAGTACCAGCTCGACCTCAACGACCACGGGCACCACATGCACGGAGGGCGCGAGGGATTCTCCCGGATGGTGTGGCAGGCCGAGCCCGACCCGACGGCGATGTCACTGACCCTGCGACTGGTCAGTCCGGACGGTGACCAGGGCTACCCGGGCGAGCTGACCGCGCAGACCGTGTACCGGCTCGTCGAGCACGGCATCGAGTTCGAGCACCGCGCCACCACTACCCGGCCCACCGTGGTCGACCTCACCAACCACACCTATTGGAACCTCGCGGGAGAGGGCACCGTCGACGAGCACACACTGCGCATCGGCGGTTCGCGGGCGATCCGGTTCGGCGAGCGGATGGTGCCGGTGCCGGGACCGCCCGAACCGGTGCACGGCACCGCGCACGACTTCACCCACGCCCGGCCCCTGCGGGGCATCGCGATCGACCGCTTCTTCGTACTGGACGGTCCACGCGAGACGGTCGAACTCGCGCACCCCGCAGGTGGGTTGGTGATGCGGGTGCGCACGGACGCGCCGGGCACCGGCGTCTACACCGCGGACCGTTTCGCCCGCCCCCGCGGCGGGATCTGTCTGCAGAGCAGCGCACTGCCCGACGCACCGAACCGGCCCGACTTCCCGTCCGTACGGCTGGATCCCGGACAGGTCTACCGCAACCGCACCGTGCATGAATTCACGGCGGAGTGACCGCCGGGAGCATCAGGAGGAACGATGAGAGTCGGCGTTCAGATCAGAGACTTCACCTGGTCCGGCGGGCCTGCTCGGCTGGGCCCGCGACTCGGCAGGATCGCGGCGGAGGCGGACGCCGCGGGGTTCTCCCACATCGCGGTGGCCGACCACCTCTTCCAGGTCAGTTCCGTCGGTCCGCCCGAGCAGGAGATGCTGGAGGCGTACACCACCCTGGGCTTTCTCGCCGCCCACACCTCCAGGGCGAAGCTGATGACGCTGGTCACCGCGGTCAGCCATCGGCACCCCGGTCTCCTCGCGAAGACCGTCAGTACGCTTGACGTTCTCTCCGGCGGTCGCGCCTTGCTCGGTATCGGCGCCGGCTGGAACGCGGAGGAGAACCACGGCCTCGGGCTGCCGTTCCCGCCGGTCGCGGAGCGGTTCGAGTGGCTGGAAGACACGTTGCGCCTGTGCCTGAGCATGTGGTCGCGGGGTGACGGACCGTTCGACGGCACACATGTGCACGCGGCCCGCACCCTCAACTCGCCACAGCCGCTGTCCCGGCCACATCCGCCGATCATGGTCGGCGGTATGGGCGAGCACAAGACCCTACGGATGGTCGCGAAGTACGCCCAGGCGTGCAACCTCTTTCCCGGCCCCGACCTGCCGCGCAGACTGGAGGCGCTCCGGGAGCACTGCGCACGCGAGGGACGGGACTACGACACCATCGAGAAGAGCGCCTACTACGTGCTCGACCCGGGCCCCAAGGGCCGTGACGTCCCCCGGATCCTGGACGAACTGGGCGCGCTGGCGGAGCTCGGCATCGAAACGGTGATCGGCGGTGTCCCACGCGTCGAGGACCTTGAGCCACTGGCCCTGCTCGGCGAGCACGTGCTGCCGGCCGTCAAGGAGATCTGACCATGGACGGCATCCGTTTCGGTGTCCACTCCGGCCAGTTGCACGGTAGCTTCGAGGCCTGCCTGAAGCTGTGGGAACGGTCCGAGGAACTCGGCTACGACTGGATATCGGTGTTCGACTTCCTGCGGCCCTGGGCGTTCCCGCCGGACTGGCCGTGCTTCGAGGGCAACACCCTGCTTGCCGCGCTGGCCGCACGTACCCGCCGTATCCGGTGCGCCATGCTGGTTTCGCCCGTCACGTGGCGGCATCCGGCGCTCACTGCGAACATCGCCGCCACCCTCGACCACGTCAGCGGCGGCCGGCTGGAGTTCGGGGTCGGTGCGGGCGGCACCGACCGCGGCTACGAGCAGTACGGCATCCCGTTTCCGCAGCCGGGCGTACGGCTGGACATGCTGGACGAAGCCTGTACGATCCTGCGTCGGCTGTGGACGGACGACGAGACGACGTTCACCGGCGCGCACTTCCGGCTGGACCGGGCACGCCTGGCGCCCAAACCGCTCCAGCCGCACCTGCCGTTGATCGTCGGCGGTGACGGCATACGCCGTACCGTCGCCGTCGCGGCCCGTCACGCCGACATCTGGAATGCACTGCCCGTCTCGCCCGAGCTGTACCAGCGCAAGTCGGACGCCTTCGACGCGGCGTGCGCCGCCATCGGCCGAGATTCCCGTGACGTCCGCAAGTCCATCACGTTCCGTGCGGTCGTCACCCCGACCGAGGCCGAGAAGTCCCGCCGGGCGGCGGCGGAGCTGATGGACACACCTGAAGCGCTGCGGACCCAGTACATCAGCTTCGGCACGGTACAGGACTGCGTCGAAGCCTTGCTGCCGTACGTGCGGATGGGGGTCCGTGACTTCCTCCTCGCCGTCAAATCACCGGTGGACTGGTCGACGCTCGAACTCGTCGCGACGCAAGTGGCGCCGGCCGTTCGCTCGCTCCTGCCTGCCGGCCCGTGAGATGACGGAGCATCATCCGGACGTCATCCAGCACCCGGTGATGGTGATTTCCGTAACGCGTCCATCGCCGTGGAGCTCTGCCTGACCGCCCGTCACCCCTGGGCCGGCGTACGGCCGGTTTCCCGCACGGAAGCAATGAATGACAGGTTCTGCTCAAAACCTTGTCCAAGCGGCGGACGTCCTCCCGTCCGCGTGGTCGGGTCTCCTGCGACGGCTCTGTCGAAGCTCGTTCGGGAGGATCTGGTGTCAGCAACAACCCGCAAGAGACGATGGCTGACGATCTGTGCCATCACCGCGTCCGCCGCCCTCGTCGCGATACCCGCGGGTGCGGCGCCCGGCCGGGGCAGCAGCCCCTTCGGGGCCCGTGCCCTTCAGCAACTCGCCGCCGAACGCGCGCAGTCGGTGGGCGCTGTCACCCCCAAGGTGACGGCGGAGGACGACGGCGGCGACGACGGCAATGAAGCCGATGAGATAGCCGAGGGCGCCGACCAGTACGCCGAGGCCCGCACCTCGCCCGGCGTCGTAGCACCCGGCGCGTACGGTGCCGCCTGGAACAGTCTCGCCAACCTGCCCTCCACCGGGGGCAGTTGGCGGAACATCACTGATCTGCCGTACAACTCCGACGACGCGCGCTACCGCGACTACGACTCCAACTCCAGTGGTGGTTCGGGCAATGTCACCGGGCGGCTGGCCGCGATGGCAGCCGACAGCGGGGGGTATGTCTACGCCGGCAGCGCGGGCGGCGGCGTATGGCGGTCCCGGTCCGGCGGCGGGCACTGGCAGCCCATCAGCGACAAGCTGTCCTCCCAGTCGACCGGCGCGCTGGCGTTGGACGGGTCCGGGCGGCTGTGGCTGGGCACCGGCGAGGCGAACACCAACGCGGACGCGTACCTCGGCAGCGGGGTGTACGTGCTGAGCGACCCGCGCCACGGCACGTTCTCCTCCCGTAGCAGGGTCGGCGGTGACGAGCTGGAGAGCACCACCATCCACCAACTGCGGTTCGGTGGCGGCAAGGTGTGGGCTGCTACCAGCGAGGGTGTCTGGAGCCACTCCACGAAGACCCTCGGTGGCGCCTGGAAGCTGGAGTTCGCGCCCAACCCCGACTATCTGCCGGGCGGTTCACTGGCCGGCGACGCCTCGGCCCCGTACAAGAACATCACCAACGACATCGCGATCGACCCGAAGAACCCCGCCAAGGTGGTCCTCGCGGTCGGCTGGCGCAGCGGTGACGACTACAACGGCTTCTACGCCAAGGCCTCGGACGGCACTTGGACGCGGATCACCAGTGGCCTGGGCGACCTGCCGTCCGACCCGGACAACGTCGGCGACGTCACCTTCGCCCGGTCCGCCGACGGCTCCCGCTACTACGCCATCGACCAGTCGCCGGAGCAGCTGAACACCAACCCGGACAGCGGCCTGGAGGGCATCTACGTCTCCAAGTCCGGTTCTCCCACCGGTCCCTGGACGAAGGTCGCCGACTACCAGCAGCTGGCGGCCGACGGGTCGGCGCTGACCTCCAGCGGTTACATGCCGGGTGTGCAGGCCTGGTACAACCAGTTCCTGACCGTCGACCCGGCGAACGCGGAGCATGTGTACGCGGGGCTCGAAGAGGTCTACGAGACCAAGGACGGCGGCAGCACCTGGTCGACCGTCGGCCCGTACTGGAACTTCGGCTTCTCCTGCTGGAGCATCGACCCGGCCAAGCAGACCGGCGACTGCAACCAGACCACCCACTCCGACCAGCACGGCGTCGCCATCGGCAGCTACCACGGCAAGAGTTACGTGTACGTCGGCAACGACGGCGGTGCCTACAAGCGCCCCGTCAGCGGTGCCCAGGACTCCTCGGGGCACGCCACCGACTGGACCTCACTCAACGACGGCACCATCGACACCCTCCAGTACTACTCGGTGGGCATCGGCAAGGACCGTACGTACGGCGGAGTCTCCGTCACCGGCGGCCTGCAGGACAACGGCCAGTCGATTCTGCGCAGCAACGACAAGGTGATGGGCTCCAACTTCGGCGGTGACGGCGGTGACACGCTCACGGACCCGGCCAACGGCTGCAACATCGCCGAGGAATACGTCTATCTCTCCGTTCAGGTCACCCAGAACTGTGCGGTGAACGAAGGCAGTTGGGTAACCGACCCGAGCAAGGTCACGTCGTACAACGTCGCCCCGGCCGACAACGCCACGAGTGAGGCCCGCTTCATCGCCCCGCTCGCGACGGACATGAAGAACAGCTCGACATGGATCGCCGGCGGCCGTCATGTCTGGGTGCAGACACATGGCTACGCCATCCGCAGCGGTGACGAGTGGACGAGCGTCCGCGACCTCGGTGCCGGGCGCACCGCGACCGCCGTCGCCGCGTCCGGCGGCAAGGTGTACGCCGCGTGGTGCGGCCCCTGCAACAACCAGGGCTTCGCGCGCGGCATCTCCGTCGGCAACGCGGACGGCACCGGCTGGCACGACATCAACCTGCCGGCCACCGGCACGGACGGCGCGGTGCCCAACCGCTATCTCAGCGGCTTCGCCATCGACCCGAAGAACGCCAGCCATGTGTTCCTTGAGGTCAACGGCTTCTCCCGGCACTGGACCGAGGGACCCGGCGCGGGGGTCGGCCATGTCTTCGAGTCGACCGACGGCGGCACCACCTGGAAGGACATCTCCGCCAACCTTCCCGACGTGCCGACCAACTCCGCGGTCGTCACGGCGAACGGCGGTCTCGCCGTCGCCACCGACCTGGGCGTGGTCTACCGTGCGCCGGGCCGTGCGACGTGGCAGCGCGTCGCACAGCTCCCGGCGGTCGCCGTGCTCCAGTTGAAGCTGAGCCCGGACGGCGCCACCCTGTACGCGGCCACGCACGGCCGCGGCATCTACACGATCAAGGTGCGCGACTGCGGCTGACGCGGTGAAGCCGCAGGGGTGATTCCGGGGTTCTCCGGGGTCACCCCTGCGTCGTGTACGGCACCACCCTCACGTGCAGGGTGAAGGCGACGCGCGGCGCGCCGGCCACATCCGGCGCCTTCGCCGACACGGTGACGTCCGCTGTGCCGCCCCTTGTCCCGGCACAGCGCACCGAGACCCGGGCGGTGCCGTCCGCCGACATCTCCCATCCGGAGACCAGGGCGAAGGCCGGCGCGGAACTCAGCACGCCCGTCCACCGCTTGTCGTCGTTCCGAGGCCGCAGGACCAGGGACACCGTGGTGCCGGGCCGTACGCACAGGTGTCGTTCGGGCGTGTCACCGGGGGAGACGCCGACCTTCGCATGCCCGGCGGCACAGTGGCCCGTTGAAGCGGAGGGCGTGATGGCGGGCGTGGACGGGCTGCGCCCGGTCGGACTCGGCCGCGCCGTCGAGGACGGGGCCGCGGGGGTGCGCGTCGGCGCACCTGTCGACGGTCCCGGCGATCCCGCCGAGCGGCTCCCGGACGGCCCGACCGCCGATCCGCCACCCGCCGACGCGCCGCAAGCCGCCAGGACGAACACCCCGGCGACGATCCACCCTCCGGCCCACCACCGCATGTCCGCACCTCCGGGTCCGCTCGTACGACTACCAGCATGCCCCGCCCACGACATCGCGGTGACCCGATCCCCGCCGCGTACTCGGCTGGGCGAAAAGACGGGCGAAATTCGGACATCGTGCAGGGTGGGGGATGTCGGTCCGGGAGGATGGACCAACGATGACAGTCCAGACTCCCGGCCATGATTCCCCCGACTACACCCCCTTCGTCCACCTCACCGTCCCCAACGCCGCCCTGTATCGGCAGGTGATGCGGGCCTTCCTCGCCGCCAAGGAACGGTTCGCGGTGCATCTGCGGCCGGAGGATGTGCACGCCGCCATGGAGGCGGGGAGCAGGCCGGCAGACGTGGAGCCCGTGGTGAAGGCGCTGGACAGTCTCGTCGGCTGGGGCAATCTGCGGGCGGATCCGGACACCGGACGGGTGACGGCGGTCGAGGACTTCTACCGGAAGCGGTACATCTACCAGCTCACGCGGGCCGGCGAGGCGGCCGAGGCGGCGTTGGGGACGTACGACGAGGTGCTGGGGCGGCGCGGTGAACTCCAGGCGGTCGCGCTGCACGACATCGTCACGCAGTTGCGGGCGTTGCTGGTGATCACGGCGGAGGAGGAGCCCGACCCGGCCAAGGCGTACGTCGCCCTGTCCGTGCTGACGGCACGCTTCACCGACCTCGCGGACAACGCCCGTGCCTTCATGGGGTCCCTCCAGCGCACCATCGACCTGCACGACATCGAGGTCGAGGCGTTCCTCGCGTACAAGGACCGGCTGATCCAGTACCTGGAGCGGTTCATCCAGGACCTGATCACGCTCGGCGGGCGGATCGCCCTGCTGATAGGGGAGTTGGAGGAGCAGGGCCGGGTAGAACCGCTGCTGCGGCTCGCCGCCGTCCGCGAGGCCGCCGACGCCGCTCCCGAGGACGCCGAACACGCCGAAGCGGCGGCGCGGGAGAAGTGGGCGGCCCGGTGGTCCGGGCTCGCGGAGTGGTTCGTCTCGTCGGAAGGGCGGGCGTCGCAGGCCAGGCTGCTGCGTGGGCGGGCCCTCGGATCCATCCCTCAATTGCTGTCGGTTGTAAGGCAGTTGAATGAACGGCGGGCCGGCCGTTCCGACCGCTCGGCCGACTTCCGCGCGCTGGCACGCTGGTTCGCCCAGGCGCCGGACGACGAGACGCGACACCGGCTGTGGCGGGTGGCGTTCGGGCTGCACTCCTCCCGGCATCTGACGGTGGACGCCGACACCCTCGCCGAACGTACGGCCTCGCCGGAGCCGGCCTCGACCCCGTGGCGCGAGGCGCGACCGCTGCGGATCAGCCCCCAACTGCGCCGCACCGGCAGCTACGAGCGGCGCGGCAAGCCACGCAGGGTGGCGGACCGGGGTGAGGCGAAGCGCAGGCTCGCCGAGATCGCCGCCCGGCAGGCGGAGCAGACGGGCGCCGCCCGCGCCCGACTCGCGACGGGCGGCCCGATCCGGCTGTCCCGTCTGGGAGAACTCGACCCGCTGTCCTTCCAGTTGTTCCTGGGTCTGCTCGGTGACGCCCTCGCCACCTGGCGGCCGGGCATGACGAGCACCGCGGCGACCAGCGGGGACGGCTCGATGGAGATCCGGCTGACCGCGCCCGGTGACGGCTCGACGGCCGAAGTGCGCACGCCGGAGGGGGTGTTCAGCGGACCGGACCATCTGATCGAGATCGTCGACCTCACGGCGCGGGAGGCCGACCTCATGGCGGGGGAGAGGGGCCTCACGGCGCGGGAGGCCGACCTCCCGGCGGGGGAGACGGGCCCGGCCGACGGGTCCGCCGAACCACCGTTCATTGCCCCGGCCGAACCGAGCCCGACGACCACCGGGGCCGTCCCCCGGGCGGCTATTCCCCACCAGTCCTCCCGGACCGCCGCACCCGTGGGGGAGGACCGATGACCGGCCCCCTGGCCGAGGTCCTCGACGGCCAGCACGAGGCCGACCTGCAACGGGCCGCGCGGGCCCTCTTGAAGGAGCCCCTGCTCACCGCCGACGGGCCGCACGCCGACGCGTTCCGGCTGGTGCGCCGGCACTCCGCCGAACTGCGGGAGTGGTTCGAGCGCAACGTCGGCTGGACCCTGCGCACGGACGCCGACGCCGCACGGCTGCGCAAGACGCCGGGCACCCTCACCGATGCCACGCACCCGGCCCGCGAGGTCGGCCGCGCGGCGCTGCCCTTCACGCGGCGCCGCTACGTCCTGCTGTGCCTGACCCTGGCCGCGCTGGAGCGGGGCGAGTCGCAGGTGGCGCTCGGACGCCTCGCCGAACAGGTCGTCCTGGCCGCCGCGGACCCCGAACTCGTCGCCGCCGGAATCACGTTCACCCTGGAACGGCGCGACGAGCGCATCGACCTCGCGGCCGTCGTACGACTGCTGCTGCGGCTCGGAGTGCTGCGACGGGTGGCCGGCGACGAGGACGCGTACGTCAGCGGATCGGGAGACGTGCTGTACGACGTGCGGCGGCGCGTACTCGCGGGGATGCCCGCGGCCCGGCGCGGCCCCTCCCTGATCGAATCCCAGGGGTTCGAAGAACGCCTGGTGGAGATGACGGCGCAGACCTCGCTGGACAGCGACGAGCTGAGGTTCCGCGCGATCCGCTGGAAACTGACCCGTCGCCTCCTCGACGACCCGGTGCTCCACTACGACGACCTGACCGACGAGGAGCTGGCCTATCTCACCCGGCAGCGCGGCTTCATCACCGCGCGCATCGGCGAACTGACCGGACTGGTCGCGGAGGTCCGCGCCGAAGGCATCGCCATGGTCGACCCGCACGACGAACTCACCGACGTACGCATGCCGGAACAGGGCACGCACGGGCACATCACCCTGCTGCTCGCCGGGCATCTGGCGCGGGCCGACGGTCCGGTCACTGCCGCCGAACTCGCGTCCCGGGTGCGTGAACTGGCCGCGGAACACGGCGGTTTCTGGTCCAAGTCGGCCCGAGAGCCGGGAACAGAGCCCGAGTTGGTGGAACAGGCCCTGGAGAAGATCGTGGCGCTGGGGCTCGCCGAACGCACGGAACACGGCGTCGTGCCCCGCCCCGCCCTCGCGAGGTACGCGGTCGGCGAAGTCGTGGTCGGCGAACCGGGAAGAGCCCATCACCCCGCTGTGGCAACGGACTTGATCGTGAAGGACGAAAAGTGAACCACGCCGTGACCGCGCTCCCCAGCCCCGCGCCCGGCCGTTGGCGACCCCTGCGCATCGGGCTCGTCGACCTGTTCCACTACGACGTCGAGGAGTTCTGGTTCCGCGACGGCCGACTGCTGCTGCGCGGCAACAACGGCACCGGCAAGTCGAAGGTCCTCGCCCTCACCCTGCCGTTCCTGCTGGACGGAGACCTCTCCGCCCGCCGTGTCGAGCCCGACGGCGACCCGGGCAAGCGCATGGAGTGGAATCTGCTCCTGGGCGGCGAACACCCGCATCCGGAACGGCTCGGCTACACCTGGATCGAGTTCGGGCGGCTCGACGAGACCACGGGCGAGCCGCATTTCCGTACGCTGCTCTGCGGACTGAAGGCGGTCGCCGGACGCGGTATCGCCCGGCACTGGTTCGGGGTGACGGACCAGCGGATCGGCGCCGGCCTCGACCTGCTCGACGCCACCGGCACGGCCCTTTCCCGGGACCGCCTCGCGGAGGCCGTCGCAGGGCGCGGCATGGTCTACGACACCGCGAAGACGTACCGCCGAGCGGTCGACGAAGCTCTCTTCGGGCTCGGAGAGCGGCGCTACGGAGCACTCGTCGACCTGCTGATCCAACTGCGCCAGCCGCAACTGTCCAAGCGGCCCAACGAAGCGGCCCTGTCCCGGGCGCTGACCGAGGCGCTGCCGCCGATGGACCAGGCGGTCATCGCCGACGCGGCCGAGGCCTTCAGATCGCTGGACGAGGAGAAGGAGGAACTGCGGGCGGCCCGCGAGGCGGAACAGGCGTCGTCGGCGTTCCTCGACCACTACCGGCGCTACGCCCGCATCGCCTCCCGGCGCCGGGCCCGCCTGCCCCGCAGCGAACACGCCCGCTACGAGCACCTCCAGCGTGAACTCCTCAAGGCACAGGCCGACCGCGAACAGGCCGTGACGGACCGGAAGGCGGCCAGGGAAACGGCAGCCGCACTCGACGAGCGGGCCGCGCGGCTGAGCGCCCAGGACTCCGCGCTGCGGACCGGACCCGAGATGCGCGACGCCCGCGAGCTCGAACAGGCGGCGGCCGACGCCACCCGAACGGCAGGAGAACGGACGCGTGCCGAGGAGGATCGCCGGACGGCGGCCGAGGCCCACACCCGCGCCCTCGGCCGGCTCGCCACCGCCGGCCGGCGGCGCACCGCCGCGCTCAAGGCGCTGGACGACCTTCAGGGCCGGGTCGACGAGACCGCCGCGACAGCCCGCCTCGACATCCCCCGGACCCAGGGAGCACCCGAGGCGGCCCTGCGCCGGGTGGCGGACGAGGCGACGGCGCGCAGACGGCGCGCCGTCGCACACGTGGAGGAACTCGCCACCCGGGCCGAACACGCCGGGGAGGCCCGCAGAGCGGCCGGACTGCGTGCGGACGAGGCCGACGAAGAGGTCGTGCACAGCGGCGAACGGCTGGCCGAGGCCGAGGAGAAGGCCGCCGGGGCGGGGCGGGCACTGATCGCGGACGTGCGGGAATACCTGTCCCGCTGCGTGGAGTTGCGTCTGCCGGGCCTGCCCGGGGTCCTCGACGCGGTCCAGAACTGGGTGAGCGGTCTGGACGGCCCGCACCCGGCGCTCGCGGCGGCGGCCGGGGCCCATCGCGCCTTCGCCTCCGAACTGGCCGACCGAGCGGCCGCTCTGGCCCACCGGGAGGCGGGACGGGCGGACCGGCAGCGCCTCGCGGTCGAGGAACTGGCCGATCTCGAAAGGGGCGGGCAGCGCGGCCCGTCGGCACCGTACACCCGCACGCCGCACGTCCGGGAACGGGGTCCCGGCGCCCCGCTGTGGCGGCTCGTCGACTTCCGGCCCCATGTCACCGAGGCCGAACGCGCGGGACTGGAAGCCGCGTTGGAGGCATCGGGACTTCTCGACGCCTGGGTGCGGCCGGACGGTTCCGCGGTGGCGGCGGACGGCCACGACGTGCTGCTCGATCCGGCCGACCCGTTCGGCGGAGCCGGCCTCGACCGCGCGCTGTGCCCTGCCGTCGACCACGCGGACGCGGGGGCCGCCGCCGTGGGGGAGCGGACGGTCGGACGCCTGCTCGCCGCGATCGGACTGGCCGGACAGGACGGCGGCGGGCCCGGGGCGACCCCTTGGGGCGTCGAGGGCAACGACACCTGGGTCTCCGCGCACGGCGGATTCAGGGTCGGCGCGCTGACCGGCAGCTGGGCCAAGGACAGCGCCCAGTACGTGGGCGAGGGAGCACGGGAGCAGGCGCGCCGGGCCCGGATCGGTCAACTGCGCATCGAAATCGGGATTTTGGAGGTCGAGCGGGAGCAACTGGCCGAGGAACAGCGCGTTGTCGCCGAGCGTCGCCGTGTCCTCGACGCCGAACTCGCCGCGCTACCCGGCGACGACCTTCTGAGGCAGGCCCACGCGCGCGTCACCGCCGCGGCCGACGCGGTCCACCGGGCCCGTACCCGGCACCGTGAGCGGATGGCGGACCTGGCCCGCGCGGACGCTGCCGCACACCGGGCCACAGCCGAACTCACCGAGACCGCAGCCGACATGAATCTCCCTGCCGACCGGGCCGGACTGGGCGCCGTGCTCCAGGCGCTCGCCGACCACACGGCTCTCCTCGCGGCGCTCTGGCCGACGTTGAGAGAACGCGCGGAATCCGAGCACGCGGTCACCGTCGAGCGGGCGGAGACCGAACGGGCCGAACTCCGGGTCCAGGAACTCGCAGAGCGCACGGCGGAGGCGACCCGGCTCGCCGCCGCCGCGGACGAACACCTCACCACCCTCCGCTCCACGGTCGGAGCGGCCGTCGCCGACCTCCAAAGACGACTGGAGGCGACGACCGCGGCCGCACGCGTCTGCGAGAGCGAGCGAAGGCGGGCCCAGGAGGACATCGGCGAGGCGGACCGACGCGCCAGCCACGCCGAAGGACGCATCGAGCAACTCGGCGAGGGCGTCACGGAAGCGACCGCCGCCCGCGAACGCGCCGTCGCGGCGCTGCGGCGGTTCGCCTCGACGGGACTGCTCGTCGTCGCCCTTCCCGACACCGTCGTACCCGACGGCGACGGCGGGGCCTGGGCGGCGACCCCGGCCGTCAACCTCGCCCGCGCCATCGAGTCCCAACTGTCCGCCACCGACGACTCGGACGCGGCCTGGGAACGCGTACAGAGGCGGCTGAGCGAGGAGTTCAGCAGACTCCAGGACGCGCTTTCCCGGCACGGTCATACAGCGACGGCCCGGACGGGCGAGGACGGCATGCGGGTCGACATCGTCTACCAGGGCCGCGAACGCGCCGTCCCCGAACTCGCCGAAGCCCTTTCCGCCGAGGTCGCCGAACTGACCCGCATCCTGTCCGCGCACGAGCGCGAGATCCTTCAGACCCATCTGATCACCGAGGTCGCCGGCACGCTCCAGGAGCTGATCGGCGGTGCCGAACGGCAGGTGCGCGCCATGAACAAGGAGCTGGAGGAGCGCCCGACGTCGACGGGAATGAAGCTGCGGCTGGTCTGGCGGTCGTCCCGCCGGGCCCCGCAGGGACTGGCCGCGGCCCGTGACCGGCTGCGTCAGTCCGCCGACGCCTGGTCACCGCGGGACAGAGACGCGGTCGGCGCGTTCCTCCAGGAGCAGATCGCGCGCCGCCAGGCCGACGACAGCACGGGCAGCTGGCTGGAGGATCTCACCGCGGCCCTCGACTACCGCGCCTGGCACGAGTTCGGCGTCGAACGCCACCAGCACGGCAAGTGGGTACCTGCCACCGGGCCCGCCTCCGGCGGCGAACGGGTCCTCGCGGCGTCCGTGCCCCTCTTCGCCGCGGCGTCCTCCCACTACGCGAGCGCGGGCGGCGCCCACGCGCCGCGCCTGGTCACCCTGGACGAGGCGTTCGCCGGAGTCGACGACGACTCGCGCGCCAAGTGCCTCGGCCTGCTGCGCGCGTTCGACCTGGACGTCGTCATGACCAGCGAACGGGAATGGGCCTGCTATCCGCAAGTACCTGG
This sequence comes from Streptomyces sp. NPDC005784, assembly GCF_042871525.1. Lineage (NCBI taxonomy): Bacteria > Bacillati > Actinomycetota > Actinomycetes > Kitasatosporales > Streptomycetaceae > Streptomyces > Streptomyces sp. NPDC005784. The sequence continues at coordinate 39,728 of NZ_JBIAIQ010000036.1, read as the reverse complement.
GATCGCCATCGCACAGCTCTCCCGCGTCGACGACATCGCCGCCGTCCTGGTGACCCGGTGGGAGTGGGACGGCCGCGACCGGCGGCGCGGCACGGAGCCCGCCGGACAGGTGACCACTCCGAAGGAGTTCTCGGCTGCCGCCGACCCACCGGAGGCCTCAAGCGGATCCGGATCCGGATCCGGAGTTGGGGTGCCGGTGCCGGTGCCGGGGTGGGTCGAGGGCGAGGCCCCGGTCGGGGCCACGGGTGCCGCCCCGGTTGGTGCCCCGGTCGGGGTCCCGGGTGGGGCGACGGCACCGTCCGCGGGGCAGGGGTGGGCTGCCGTCGTGGACGGCGCCGGAGAACAGGAGTCCCGGTGGACGTGAATTCTCCCGTGCCGCCATCCTCGACGACCGGGAGCCCGGCCCGGCCGTCGAGCCCGGTCGGGCCTCGGGATCCGGTGGGGCGTCTGGATCCTGCGGGGCCTCGGGATTCGGTCGGGCCTCGGGATCCTGCGGGGCGTCTGGATTCGGTGGGGTCTCGGGACTCGGTCGGGCCTCGGGATCCTGCGGGGCGTCTGGATTCGGTGGGGTCTCGGGATTCGGTCGGGCCTCGGGATCCTGCGCGGCCTCGGGATTCCGTGGGGTCTCAGGATCTGGCCGGGACCCAGGACCCGGTGGGGCATGGGGATCTGGTGGGGCATCCGGTTTCGGTGGGGCGTCTGGATCCTGCGGGGTCTCGGGATCCGGTGGGGCGTCTGGACTCGGTGGGGTTTCGGGATCTGGGCGGGCCCCGCGATGCGGTGGGACCCCGGGATCCGGTCGGGTCCCAGGACCCGGTGGGGCCGGAGAGCGAGACGGGTGTCGTGGAAGCCGTGTTGTCCGCCGCGCCGCAGGCCGTCGAGCAGGCCGACGTCGAACGCCTCCGACGGCTGCTCGGTGATCCCGGCCTCGCCTGGCTTCTGGAACGGGCCCGGCAACGGATGGCACGCGGCCGTGCGCTCACCGGCCCGGTCACCCTGTCCCACCCCGATGAATCCCAACGCCGAGCTGTCGAAGGCCTGTTGGGGCGGGCGCCGCAGGCCGCCCGCTCCCTGACCGTTCGCCTCGACACGGTGGACCTGATCCTGCGCCGCTCCGGTGCCGGCCGTGACGGACTGGCGGCCGCTGTCGTGACCCTGACCGGCCCTGTCACGTTGCGCGCCGAGGCCCGGGACGAAGAGGCGCGGGCGTGGGAAGAGGTGTACGCCCCGCTGGGCACCCTCGGAGCCGAACTCGCCGACTGGGCGGAACGAATACGCAAGGACGGTCTCGTACGGCGGCTCGCGCGCACACCGGAAGCCGCCGGCCCCCTGGTGGCGGCCGCGGTGCGGGCGCTGCGCCCGCTGCCCGTCGTACCCCCGACATCCCGTACGACGTTCGCGGCGCAGAACCTCTCGGGCGCGCACGCTCTGGACGAGGGGACGCCGCTCGCCGCTCTCGTTCTGTCGGGCCTCCGATCTCTCACGGGTTTCCCCGACGGCGCCGGTGCCGAGTGGCGACGGGACGCGTGGGCGTCGGCCGGTCTGCTCAAGGACGATCTGTCATCGACCGTCCTCTCCCTCAACCTGCGGGGCAACCCGTCCCTGGACTGGATGGCCGATGCCGGTGAGCCCGTGGTCCTCACCTTGCGCTCACTCACCCGGGACCCGCAGGCTCCCGCGGTCCCGGCGACGGGAACCGTCCACGTCTGCGAGAACCCGGCCGTGCTGTCCGCCGCCGCCGACACCTTCGGCCCGGCCTGCCCGCCCATGGTGTGCCTCCAGGGTCAGCCCTCGGCGGCCGCGCTCACCCTGCTGCGCGGCCTGTCCTCCCAGGGAACGCGCCTTCGCTATCACGGAGACTTCGACTGGGGCGGTGTGCGTATCGCCACGGCACTGCGGCGCGGTGTCCCCTGGCAGCCGTGGCGCTACACGGCCTCCCATTACCGGGCGGCGGCGGCCAGGTTGGGCGAGGCCGCCCAGGCGCTGACGGGCTCGCCCGCCGCCACTCCATGGGATCCCGCCCTGGCCGTCGCCCTCGCCGAACGCGGGGTCCGGGTCGAGGAAGAGGTGGTACTCGACGCGTTGCTCTCCGACCTGGAACGGAGGGGGCGTTGAGGGAAGGGGGTGCCGGGAGAGAGAAGCGTTGAGGCACGGGCCATTGGGGCACGGGAACCGGCGGGGCGTGGGCGCGGGCACTCTTGGATCCGGCGGTCAAGGCGCCCGACCCGCCGCGAGCTGCTGGGTTCATTTCCGAGACTCTCGTATGCTGGGCGCGTGAGGCGGACTTCTTTTGCGAACTGGCCCTGTTCCATCGCGCGCACGATGGATCTGCTCGGCGACTGGTGGACGCCGCTGGTGCTTCGGGAGGCGTTCTACGGGATCAAGCGGTTCGACGCGTTCCAGCAGGAGCTCGGCATCGCGCGCAACACGCTGACCGACCGGCTCCGGCGGCTGGTCGACGAGGGGCTCATGGAGAAGCGGGCCTATCAGACGGATCCGGTGCGGTACGACTACGTGCTCACCGAGATGGGCCGGGACTTCTTCGGGGTGCTGGCCGCCATGAACAGCTGGGGCAACCGCTGGCTCAGCGGCGAGCAGGGGCCGCCGGTCGTCTTCCATCATGACCGCTGCGGGCACGAGAGCGACGCCGCGGTCGTGTGCGCCGACTGCGGTGAGCCGATGACGGCCGAGGACACCCATCCGCGGCTCGGCCCCGGCTACCCGCCCCACCTCGCCGAGCGCCCGGACATCCGGAAGCGCTTCACCGCCTGACCGCCCGACCGCCCGACCGCCCGACCGCCCGAGCGCCGGCTCGACCGCGGGTCCCGCTTCCGCTTCCGCCTAGGCCTCCGCTTCCGCTCCCGGCCCGTGTGCTGGGGGCGGTTTTCCTTGACAGGTCAGTCTATCTACGCAACTCTCAAGGTCAGAGCCCTAGGGGGATGTGTTCCCTGGGAGACGAGAGGAAGGCCGGAGACTCATGGAGTGGACGGGTGCGCGCTACGCGGACCAGCCGACGGTCGATGTACGGATACGGATCGACGCTCCACCTCGTCGGGTGTGGGAGCTCGTATCCGACATTCATCTGATGCCGGAGCTGAGCGCGGAGCTCCAGTCGGTCGAATGGCTCGACGGCGCGACGGGACCGGCGGTCGGCGCCCGCTTCGTGGGGCGCAGCAGGCACGAGTCGCTGGGGGAGTGGGAGACCACCTCGTACGTGGTGGAGTGCGAGCCGTACCGGGCGTTCGCCTGGGCGGTGGCGGACCCCGAACACCCCAGCGCCGTCTGGCGGTTCGGCCTGGAGGAGACGGACGGCGGCACCGAGCTGACCCAGTGGATGCGGATGGGGCCGGGCCGTTCGGGGCTCTCCTTCGCGATCGACCGGATGCCGGAGAAGGAGCAGAAGATCGTGTTCGTACGGCTGCGGGAGTTCGAGCGGAGCATGACGGACACCGTCGCCGCGATCAGGAAGCTGGCCGAGAACGTGGAAGGGGCGGGTGCGTGATGCGTACCTCCACGACGATCGAGGCGTCATCGGGCGACTGGCGGGAGACCGTCGACTTCGTGGTCGAGGCAGAGAAGCTCGGGATGGACATCTGCTGGGTGGCGGAGGCCTGGGGTTCCGAAGCCCCTTCTCCGCTGGGCTACTTGGCGGCGCGGACCGACCGGTTGCTGCTCGGCTCCGGGATCATCCAGCTCGGGACCCGCACCCCGGCGGCCATCGCCCGTGCCGCGATCACACTCTCCAACATCTCCGGCGGGCGCTTCCTCCTCGGCCTCGGCCCGTCCGGCCCCCAGGTGATCGAAGGACTGCACGGCGTGCCGTTCGCGCGCCCGCTGTCCCGGATGAGGGAGACCGTGGAGATCGTCCGACAGGCGGTCGCCGGGGAGAAACTCTCGTACGAGGGAGGGGAGTTCACGATCCCGCTGCCGGGCGGTGAGGCGCGGCCCATGCGGATGTCCATGCGGGCCGAGCACGACCTGCCCGTCTATCTCGCCACGCTGTCGCCGAAGATGCTGCGGCTGACGGGGGAGGTCGCGGACGGCTGGCTGGGTACCAGCTTCGTGCCGGAAGGTGCCAAGGAGGCGTACTTCGACCACCTGGACGCGGGCCTCGCGGCGGCGGGCCGAAGCCGCTCCGACCTCGATGTCTGCCAGGGCGCCGAAGTGGCGTTCGCCGAGGACGAGGACGCGCTGCGCGCCATGGTCGCGGGCCGGAAGAAGGAACTCGCCTTCAGCCTGGGTGGGATGGGCTCCGCCACCACCAACTTCTACAACGCCGCCTACAGCAGGCAGGGTTGGGCGGAGATCGCCGCCGAGATCCATGAGCGCTGGCAGGCCGGGGACCGGGACGGCGCCGCGGGGCTCGTGACGGACGAGATGGTCCTCGGCACCACCCTGATCGGCACCGAGGACATGGTCCGCGAACGGCTCCGGGTCTGGCGCGCCGCCGGAGTCGACACGGTCCGCCTCTACCCCGCGGGCGAGACCCTCGACGAGAGGCTCACAACACTGGGGCGTGCGCTGGACCTCGTATCCGCTGAGAATCTGGTCACCGCCGGGAATCCGGATACTGCCGAGAAGCCTGCCACCTTCCCGGAGTCCGTCTGACGGACGACGCGCTCTGACGGGCAACGTGCTCTGGCGGGCGACGTGCTTCGGGACCGACGGCCTGCCCGGTAGGGATGACCGGGGCCGTCGCTCGGTCATCCGTGCTCCGCGGCTGTCCGGCTGTCCGGCTGTCTGCTGTCGGCTGTCGGCCGGAGTCGAGGTGGGCAACCCCGTGCACCCGGCCGGCAGCCCCGGGGAAGCCGGCCGGCAGCTCAGGGAAGCCGGCCGGGCGGTAGTCGGCCATCACCTGATCAGCGGAACTCCCGTGGCGGGGGAGGGGCGGTGGACGGACGCTCGAACTCCCCGATGCTTCCGGCACGGGGACGGCCAGCGGCCGACAGCGCATCGAGGTGGTCGAGCATGAGCCAGGACTCTTCACAGCCTCCGGGCCCCCCGCCCGGTGGTGGCACGGGGGCGCAGCCGAGCGGCGGCGACATGCCGCTGTGGGGAGACCAGTGGTCCGGAGCCGCGCCCGCCGCGGGAGGCATGGGGCCTCCGCCCTCGGGCAACAGCGACTGGACGGCCGGTGGCGTCACCTTCGCGGGTGTCCTCCTCCTGGTGAACGGTGCCCTCAACATCCTCCAGGGCATCTCCGCGATCGCCAAGGACGACGTGTACGCGCGCGTGCACGACTACGTCTACCGCATCAACCTCACCGGCTGGGGCTGGATCCTGCTGATCCTCGGCGCGATCGCCGTCGTCGCCGGCTGGGGGATCCTCAAGGAGGCTGGGTGGGCCCGGATCACCGGCATCGCGCTGGCCTCGCTGAGCATGCTCTTCCAGTTCATGTTCCTGCCGTACGCGCCGATCTGGTCGGTCGTCCTGCTCGCCATCGATGTCTTCATCATCTGGGCACTGGCCTCGTACCGGCCCGACGCCCGTCAGCCGCGCTGACGCACCCCTTTCATCCCGTCGCCGAACGAGCGCCGCCGAGAAGGGGGCTGTCGTATGCCGTCGAACCTCACGAACTCGAACCTCACGAACTCGAACACCACGAAGTCGAACGCCATGAAGTCGAACGCCATGAACTCGAAGCTCACGAACTCGAACCCCACGAACTGGACCGAGCGGAACGAGACGCGCCATGGATGACGTGATCGACCGGACGCGGGCGGTCCTTTCCGCCCGCGGCACCGCGGGCACGATCAGCGATGCGGAGACGACGTGAGCGCCGGCGCCGTGAGCGGTGGCGGCGCGAGCGGCGGCGACGCACACGAGATCGCCGAGCTGCGGGCCCGGGTCGCCGAACTGGAGCAACGCCGGCCGAGGATCGAGCATCACCGCGTCCGGTCGTTCTTCGCGGTCGTGCTGATCCTCCTCGCGGCCCTGCTCACCCCGCTGAGCGCCGTGTCGGCCTGGACGAGCGATCTGATCGGGAACACCGATCGGTACGTGGCCACCATGAAGCCGCTCGCCTCCGACCCGGACATCCAGAACGCCGTCGCGAACCGGGTGACCAAAGCGGTGATGCAGCATGTCGACGTCCAGACGCTGCTCGAGTCGGTCGCTCCCGCGGACCGGCCCCGGCTGACCAAGGCCCTGGGGCCACTGAGTGGCCCGATCACCAGTGGCCTCACCGACTTCGTGCACACCGTGGCGCTGAAGTTCGTCAGCAGCGACGCGTTCGCCACCCTGTGGGTCGAGCTGAACAGGAAGGCCCATGCCGCCGTCGACAAGGCGTTGACCGGAAGCGGCGGCGGAGCGGTGAAGCTCACCAACGACGCCGTCGTCATCGACCTCGCCCCTGTCATCGACAAGGTCAAGCAGGCGCTCGTCGATCAGGGACTCGGCGTCGCCGCGAAGATCCCGGAGGTGCACACCAACTTCACGGTGATGACCTCCAAGTCCATCGGCAAGGCCAAGAAGCTCTACCGGCTGCTCGAACTCGTCGGATTCTGGCTGCCGGTACTGACCCTTCTGCTGGCGGCCGGTGGTGTGCTGCTCGCCGTACGCAGGCGCCGTGCCCTCGTCACGGCGGCGCTCCTCGTGGCAGCCGGGGCCGCCGTCCTCGGCATCGCGCTCTGGATCTTCAGGGCGCTCTATCTCGACGGCTTGCCGGCGGACGCCTCCCAGGCCGCCGCCGGGTCGGTCTTCGACACCCTGGTGCGCTATCTGCGGACTTCGGTACGCATGGTGATCACCCTTGGCATCGTCGTGGCGCTGGCGGCCTGGCTGACCGGCAGAGGTCGTGCGGCCAAGCGGGTCCTGGCCGCCTGGACCGGCGGCATCGGTGCCGTGCGCACCGCGACGGGGTTCGACCTCGGAGCGGTCGGAGCATGGGTGCACCGGGTCAAGAAGTGGCTGAACTGGACCGTGGTCGTGGTCGCCGCCGTCATCCTGCTGGTCTGGAGCTACCCCACGGCCGCCGTCACCATCTGGATCGCCGTGCTGGCCCTGCTGGCCCTGGCGGTGGTCGAGTTCCTCGACGACGACGGCACTCCGCACCTGACCGGCTCCATCGACGGACCGGCGGCGGGACCTACTGCCAAGAGTCCGGCCTGACCGGTCGACGGCCGTGACCGGGTCCGACCGGGGCTCTGTTCCGGGCGGTCCCGGCGGTCCCGCCCGGAACAGGGCCCCGATGTCGTCGTGGTCCTCACCGACGGGCAGACCCCCTGGCCGGAAACGCGACCCCCGTGCCGGACGGTCGTGGGACTCTTCCCCCGCGGGGGGTCCGACGACTCATGGGACGAGGACGATCCCGACTACGTGCCCGACCAGCCGCCCGCCCGGGCACGCGTGGTCGAGATCGGTTCGGCTCCGGCGACCCGCTGAACCTCTCCGGGCGGCCCGGACCCAGGACGCTGAGCGGGGCGAGTCAGGCCGTACGAGGGGCCGGACAGGCCTGACCGCTAAGGCGGGTCGGGCAACCCCGGTCGTAAGCGCAGGCCTTCGGCCGAACTCGTGCCATACGCGCGGGCCTTCGGCCGAACTCGTGTCATACGCGCGGGCCTTCGGCCGAGCCAGGGTCGTAGGTTTGGAGCCCCGGCCGAGCCAGGGTCGTAGGTTCGGGGCCCCGGCCGGACTCGGGTCGTACGGCCGGTCGGGGATGCCCTACACGCTGTAACCCCCGTCAACCCCCAGCGCCTGCCCGGTGATGAAGCCCGCGCGGTCCGAGGCCAGGAACGCCACAGCCTCGGCGATGTCCGTCGCGGTCCCGAAGCGGCGCAGCGGGGTGTTGAGGCGGGTGATCTCCAGTGCCGCGTCGTCGAGTTCGCCGGAGTCGATCAGGCGGGCGGCGATGCCGTCGGTCAGCATGCCGGGTCCGACGCAGTTCACCCGGACGCCGTAGCGCCCCTCCTCGGCGGCCAGGGCGCGGGCGACGGCCTCGACCGCCCCCTTGGGGCCCGAGGAGAGGCCGTCGCGGACGGGGAACCGGCGGGTGGCCACGGTGGTGACGGCGACGACACTGCCCCGGCTCTCCCGCAGCAGCGGCAGCGCCGGGTGCACCAGGTTGAAGAACGCGCCTGCGTCCGCGTCCAGTTGGGAACGGAACCGGCTCGGCGTGACCCTGCTCAGGTGCACCATCGGCACATGCGGGCCCGCCGCGTGGACGAGGGTGTGCAGTCCGCCGAGCGCCGCGGCCGCCTCGGACACGGCGGCGGCGACGGACTCTTCCTCCGTCAAGTCGAGCCGCAGAGGCATCACATGGCGGCCCTGCTCGGCGAACTGCTCCGTGAGCTCCGCGGCGAACGCGTCGGCGGATGCCTTGCTGGTGCGATAGGTGAACACCACGTCGCTGCCCCGCTCGGCGAGCATCCGTACGATCGCCGAGCCGATACCGCCGGTGCCGCCCGCGACGAACGCGACACCCTTGCGGTGCGAGAAATCCGACGTCTTCGACATCGACATCACAGTCCCAGGGATTTGGCGATGATGACCTTCATGACCTCGCTGGTCCCGGCATGGATCCGGGTGACGCGCGCGTCCGCGTACAGCCGGGCGACGGGGTATTCCAGCATGTATCCGTACCCATGAACACCGGTGGCGCACGATCGGCGTCGGCCCCGGCTCGTTCTCCCGCTCCGCCGTCGTGACCAGTTGACGGCCTGGGAGCGGGGCGGAGTGCTCAGGGCTGCGACGGCGTGAAGTGGAGGTCCGTGCTCGACAGGGTCATCGGCGACGCCGAGACGGCGCGCAGACGCATGCGCACGCCGGCCCGTGGGAGCTGGAACTTCCCTTCGGGAGGCCGGAGTTCGTAACGGCCGAAGGCATGGCCGGCCAGTGTGGCCGGGCCGGACGCCACCGACCAGTAGCGGCTCAGGCCCTGGCCCGTGGTCACCGTGAAGTGCGGGCTCAGGGCCGCGGCGCCGAGGTTGGTGACGCCGATGCTGAGGCCGGTCACAGTCTCTGCGGTGCGGCGCGCGTCGACGACCTGCATGCGCAGCGGCGGTGATCCGGTGGCCGCCAGGCTCACCGCCGCCGCGGTCGGAGCCAGCAGCAGGGCGACCGCCGCCATACGGGCGCCACGCCGGTGCGGGCCGCGCAGGAAGGCGGGGCGGGGCTGCCACGCGGTCCTGAAGGACTGCCAGGGCGCGGTGATCGCCGCGGCCACCCACAGCGGCGTCATCAGCAGGTAGTAGCCGTCCTGCGATCGGGTCGCCACGTAGAACGCGCACCAGGGCAGCACGGTCGCCGCCGGTCCCAGCCGTCGTACGAACAGTACGAACAGCGCCAGCAGACCCGCCGCCAGCAGCAGACTCGCGTGCGCGTACCAGTTGAGGCGGTCGCTGCCGTCGGTGAAGTACAGCGAGATGCCGACCAGGCCCTGCCCGTGGATGTCCGCGTCCTGCGTGAGGGGCAGCGCGATCCCGGAGAGCCAGGCGCGCGGTTCGCTCACGATGAAGTACGCGTTGATCAGCAGCCATGTGGTGGCGGCGATGCCGACGATCCGTCCCACCGCGATCGCGGCCGCCCGCGCGCCGAGGTCCCCGCGGCGCAGCGCGTACACCCCTGCCAGCAGGAACGGTGCCAGGAACCAGGGGAGTTGCTGTGCCGCGCAGGCCGCGCCGAGGCAGGCCGCCCGCGCGATGTCGCCGCGTCCGCCGCCGCCCATCCGTGGCCAGCCCATGACCACCGGGATGAGCAGGGCGCAGGCGAGGATCGCCGGATAACCGAGTCGCGCGTACGTCGGCAGCAGACCGAGGCCGAGCCAGGTGAGCGTCGCGGCGGAACGCCACGGCACCGGCAGCTTCCGCCACATGAAGACCGCGCCCGCGATCAGGGCCCCGGTGCTGACCATCGTCGCGGCGGCCGAGCCGTGTCCGACCCACAGCAGCGGCGTGGTGAGCATCAGCGCGAGCGGCGGATAGCCGTACGTGAAGTCGTAACCGCCGTTCATCGTCGCGGTGAGGGCGACGCCGTGGCCGAAGAGCCAGGGCCACGGACGGTCGTAGACCTGGTGACCGGCGAGGAACTCGTGGGCGGCCTGGGTGGTGAGGATCGACTCGTCGCTGCCCTGGTGGCTCATGACGAGCCCGCACACGACGAGCGTCAGCGCGGTCAGGAGGACGCAGAGGTCGAGTCGCGCCAGCGAGCGGCCCCGGCGCACCACGAGAGTCAGCACACCCGTCACCAGGATCGAGGCGTAGCAGAGCGAGACGATCGCGGCCACGAGGAGCCGGTGGCTAGCGGCCTGCGCCCACAGTGGACGCGTACCGATGAAGAGGCTGATGTCGGCCAGGAGGGTCAGGACGCGGTGCCACTGTGCGGGCGCGTCGCCCGGGTTCCACCGCGTGAGCAGCTCGCCGGGCGAGGCCTTCGAAGGGGCCTGCCGGCGGGTGGGCGCCGGCTTGATTTCTGCCGAGTACACGCCGTAAGACGCTAATTCTCGCAGGTGAGCCGCGCTCGACGGGACGTGAAGAGTCCGGTATGAGGCGAGTAAGAGCACCCGTTCGGCGGTCCGTGCGTCAGGCGTTGGACAGTGACACCTCGGTGGACTTGATGAGCGCGACGACTTCGGAACCCGCCGAAAGACCCAGTTCGGTGACCGCGTCCTTGGTGATCACGGAGGTCAGCTCGCCGCCCGCGACGTGGACCTTGACGCGGGCCATGGCGCCGCCGGAGGCGACGTCGGTGACCGTGCCCGGCAGCTGGTTGCGGATGCTCAGCCCGTCCACCGGACCGGTCGCGAGGGACACCTCCGTCGACTTGAGCAGGGCCCGCACCGTGGAGCCGGAGGCCAGGCCGAGCTCCTGTACGGCCTCCAGGGTGACGGCCGCGGTGATCTCCTGTCCGGCGTCGAGCCGGACCTTCACCGTCGCCATCACTTCACCCGGGGTGACGGATGTGACGGTGCCGGGGAGTTGATTGCGGATGCTCAGGCTCATGAGGAGACCTCGATTGCAGTGCGGCGTGATGGATATGGACGTATATGCGTAGCTTGCCGCACGCGTCGTCTCCCCGTCCGGGTCGCGGACCGTGTCGCTGTTGGGCCGAACGGGTGACCATGCGTAAGAATTGCCCGGTGCAGACAACGAGTGCGAGCCAGGACGGGGTGGATCGATGACCGGCCACGACGTCACCGATGAACAGTGGGAAGGGCTCGCCCAGGTCGTGCCGCTGCGAGGCCGGGACGCCTGGCCCTCCGCGGTCCGCCACCGGTCGATACCCGAGGCCGAGACCGAGACGCGGCGCCGCTTCGTGGTCCTGCGGGTCAATGTCTTCGCGGACGCCCGCGACGTGGCCGAGACGCTGATGTCCGGCATCCCCGTCCTCCTCGACCTGACCAGCGCGGAGACCGAGGTCGCCAAGCGGGTACTGGACTTCAGTACGGGCGTGGTCTTCGGCCTCGCCAGCGGAATGCACCGGGTCGACCGGAACGTGTTCCTGCTGACGCCCCCGGGGACCGAGGTGCGGGGGCTCATGGAGGGCGTGGGAGTTCCCGGACTCTGACCTCTCGGGGCGGGTCCGGGGTTCCCGCGACTCGGGGTCGCGCGTCGGCCGTCCGACGGAGTTCCCGGTTGGGGGTTCGGGAGCGTTCCCGGCCAGGGATGTGAATGGGCTTCCCGTCACGGGTCCGACGGGTTCCTGGGCCCGGGATCGGGCCGTCCCGTCCCCCGATCGTAGGAAGGTCCCCCGGGTGTAACGGTTCGCCTCGCAGTGGAGGCCTACCGTCCGCATATGACCCTGTCCTCGCCGGAAGCTCCCACGGCGGCGGAGGCGCGCCCCGTCCGTCCGGGCGTCACCGAGCTGCGGCTCGCCGCCTTCGCCACCCATCGCCGCGTCCGGTTCCCGCTCGGACCGCTCACCCTCGTCACCGGCCCCAGCGGCAGCGGCAAGACGGCCGCCCTGCGGGCGTACGAGGCGCTGGCGCGGCTCGGTGCCGGTGCCGGGCTCCGGGAGGTGTTCCCGGACCCGGTCACCTGTGTGCCCGAGCGGTCCCGGCCCGACGCCCAGCACCGCCGCGGCTTCCGTATCGGCTGCACGGTGGACGGACCCGAAGGCCCGGTCCGGCTCGATGTCGCGGTCCAGGCCGAACCCGAACTGCGCATCGTGGGCGAGCGGTTGTCGGCGGGCGGGCAGACCCTGCTGGAGACGGCGCTGCGCGACCCCGGCCGCCCGTCCGTCCAGGCGGCCTGGCACACCGGGGGTTCCTCCGCGGTGACCCGGGTTCCGCTCCCCGACGACCGCCTCGGTACCGCGCTGCTGCCCCTGCGTGTCGCGGGCCGCACCGCCGGCGAGTGCCAAGTCCTGGCCGCCGCCGAGCAGATGGTGCTCGCGCTGCGTTCCGTCTATGTCTGTGATCCGAGCCCGAATTCCATGCGGGCTCCCGTTCCGCTCGGTTCCGGGCGGCTCCTGCGCGGCTGCGACAACCTCGCCGAAGTGCTGTGGCGCACAAGGTCGGAGTGCGGCCACCGCTATGCCCACCTGGTCACCGCGGTCCGCGCCGGCTGCGCGGGCACGGTCACGGACGTCCTGGCCGAGGTGCTCGGCGGCGGGACGGTCCGTGCGCTCCTCGACCGAGGGGACGGCGTCCGTACGCCGCTCGGGCTGCTCGGGGACGGCGAGTTGAGGTATCTCGCGCTGGCTCTGGTGCTGCTCACCGGGCCCGGCGTCCTGGAGGTCGACCCGGCGGGCGAGGTCCCGGCCGCGTTCCAGTCGCTGACGGTCCTGGCCGACGGTTTCGACCGCGGACTGGACGCCCGGCAGACCGGGGAGCTGGTGCGGCTGGCGGCGCGGATGTGTGAGCGGGGGCACATCCGGCTGATGGGCGCGGTGAGCGACGGGGCGCACGCGTTCGGGGTGGCCGGGGTCACGGTGGTAGACCTGACGCCGTGAGTGAACTGGACGTAGCGACGCTGCAGCGCAGACTGGCCGAGTTCGCGGCCGCGCGGAACTGGCAGCCGTACCACACCCCCAAGAACCTGGTCGCCGCCCTGAGCGTGGAGGCGTCCGAACTCGTCGAGATCTTCCAGTGGTTGACGCCGGAGGAGTCGGCCCGCGTCATGGACGACGAGGACATCGCGCACCGTGTCACCGACGAGGTCGCGGACGTCCTCGCGTACCTGCTGCAGTTCTGCGAGGTGCTGGGCATCGACCCGCTCGCGGCCCTGGACGCGAAGATCGACCGGAACGAGCGGAGGTTCCCGGCACCGGGGAGTCCCTGACGGGCTTCCCTGAACTACGTGCCTCTTGACGGGCCTCCGCGCACCGGAGGGTTTCTGATGGGCGGGCTTCCGCGCACCGGTGGGTTTCTGATGGGTGGCCGTCCCCGCGCCGGTGGGTTCCTGATGGGCGGGCTTCCGCGCACCGGTGGTCCCCGACGGGCGGTCCTTCCCCGCACCGGAGGGCCCGCTGATACGCCTTCCCGGCACCGGAGAACCCCCTGACGGGGCGACCGTCGCGCGGCGCGAAAAGAGGAATCTGCCACTCTCCGTAGTCGTCGAGGTGGTCCGATGCGATTCCGTGTCCACAGATTTCGGGCTTCCTCTGGCTTTTCGTCTCAAGGGACTTCACTCTGGGTAGTGAACAAGGGAGTTCGGGCGGACGTGCGAGAGCGCGTCGGACAGACGGGGGCAGCGCATGGAAGCGGTGCGGCTCATCGTGGCAAGCAGACGTGCCCTGGCAGAGAGCGGCGACACCCCGGAGGTGATGGCGGAAGCGTGGCAGGCGCATTCCCTGGCACAGGCGATCGGCAGCCGCCTCGCCGTGTCCGGACCCCCTGAACTCCGGGGCGAGGCCCTCGGGTTGACTGAGCTGGCGGGCCGCGGCTGCGGAGTGCTCGGCAACCACGCCCTCGGAGTCGGCGCCTTACGGGCCGCCCAGCTCACGGAGTTGGGCGACGCGCGCGAGGCCCTGCTCTGCCTCGGCGGCCTTCTGGCCGAGGTCGGCATAGCCCTGGTCGGCATCGCCTGCGCGGCGGACGACGAGGGGACCTACTGGCAGTGCATGGAGGCGATCGACGCGGCTGACGAGTCCCGGGACCGCGTCCTGGAGATGCTGAGACGACTCGCGGTGCGGGACGAGAAACGTGTGGTGGAACGGGATTCGGCTGCGGGGTAGGAGCCCCGCCGTCTCCGGTCTTCGACCACCTTGCCGGGTGACGGCGGACGCGTGAGTTCGTGACGCACCACTCCGGCGGTGGCAGGCGCGGGCGCACCGGGCGCTCGACGTCCGACGCCAGGCCGACCGGCCCACCTTCCGCCCGCACCCCCGGCCGGATACCGACCCCCGACCGCGACCCCCGACCGCGACCCCCGACCGCGACCCCCGACTCCCGACCGTCGACTCCCGACCGTCGACTCCCGACCGTCGACTCCCGACCACCGACCGCGGCCCCCGGCCTTCGACCCCCGACTCCCGACCACCGACCACCGACCCGCGGCCCCCGGCCTGCGGCCGCAGCCAAGGCCGTCCGGTCGGCGTCGGCCGCGGCCGACGCCGGTGAAGCGGACCGACCGCCCGCGACGCCTCGCGTGACCGTTCAGCCCAGCTGCGGCGTCACCCGGGAAGCGATCAAGTCCAGTTGGTCCAGGTCGTCGAGGTCGAGCATCTGGAGGTACATCCGTTGCGAACCGACCGCCTGATACTGGGCGATCCGTTCGACGACCTCCGCGGGAGAGCCCGCGAGTCCGTTGGCCTTCAGTTCGTCGACATCGCGGCCGATGGCGTCCGCCCGTCGCCTCACCTCGCTGTCGGTCCGCCCGACACACACCACCAGGGCGTTGGAGTAGATGAGTTCGTCGGTCTTGCGCCCGGCCTGTTGCAAAGCCGCGCGCACCCGGCCGAACTGTGCCTCCGTGTCGGCGACCGAGGCGAAGGGGATGTTGAACTCGTCACCGAACCGCGCCGCGAGCGCCGGCGTCCGCCTGGCCCCGTGGCCGCCGATGAGGACGGGCACCTTCGCCTGCGCGGGTTTGGGCAGCGCGGGCGAGTCCTTGAGCTGGTAGTAGGTCCCGTCGAAGCTGAACCGCTCGCCGACCGGGGTGCCCCACAGCCCGGTGACGACGGCGAGTTGCTCCTCCAGCCGGCCGAACTTCTCCTTCGGGAACGGAATTCCGTACGCCGTGTGCTCGGCCTCGTACCAGCCGGCACCCAGGCCGAGTTCCACACGTCCGCCCGACATCTGGTCGACCTGAGCGACCTGGATGGCGAGGACGCCGGGGAGGCGAAAGGTTCCCGCAGTCATCAGGGTGCCCAGGCGGATGCGGCTCGTCTCGCGGGCGAGGCCGGCCAGGGTGATCCAGGCGTCGGTGGGACCGGGGAGCCCGTCGACGGACCCCATGTGCACATAGTGATCAGAACGGAAGAAGGCTCCGTAATGGAGGTCTTCAGCGGCCTTGGCGACGCGGAGCAGCATCTCGTAGGTCGCGCCCTGCTGCGGTTCTGTGAAGACTCGAAGATCCATGTATCCATCATGCACCGGTCACAACAGGCGCCCCGTGCCGAACCGCTGTCACGCCTTTCCCGATCGGGGAGTGGCTCTGCCGGCGGGCCCGCAGTGAGTGGGGCGGCTCCGTCGGCGTGGCCCGTAGTGGGTGGGGCGGCTCCGTCGGTGCGGCCCACGGCGAGTAGGTCGGCTCGGTCGGTGCGGCCCACGGCGAGTAGGTCGGTGCGGCCCGCGGCGGGCTACTCCTGTCCGGCGAGCTGGGGGTACAGAGCGCTCAGCTCGCCGGAGAGGCCGGCTTTGACCTGGCGGGTGAGCGCGTCCGCGAGGACTTCGTGGGCGTCCGTCTCGATCCCGTCGAGGGCCTGCTCGGCGACGCTCTGAGCGGAGACCTTGGGCACGTCGAGGCCCGCGGTCAGATCGGTGTCGACGTAGCCGACGTGCAGCCCGGTGACCTTGATGCCGCGCGGCTGGAGCTCCAGCCGCAGGGCGTTGCTCTGGGACCACAGGGCCGCCTTCGCGGCGCTGTAGCCGTCGGCCCCGGGCACCGTGACCCACGACAGCACCGAGTGGACGGTCAGGATGTGCCCGCCGCCGTTGCGCTCCAGGACCGGGACGAACGCCCGGGTGGTGAGCAGCGGCCCGAAGAAATTGATGTCGAATTCGCGCCGTACGTCCTCGATCGGGGAGTCGAGGAAGGACGTGGAGGCCGTCGCGCCCGCGTTGTTGATCAGCAGAGTGACGTCCTGGGCCTGTGCGGCGGCCGCCGCGACCGACGCCGGGTCGGTGACCTCCAGCGCCAGCGGCACCGCGTCGGGGTGGGAGACCGCCCGCGGGTCGCGGGCGGTCGCGTAGACCTTCTTGGCGCCGCGCTCGTAGAGGGCCTCCACGAGGGTCTTGCCGATGCCACGGCTGCCGCCCGTCACGAGCGCCACCGAACCTTCGATGCTGGTCATGAGCTTCTCCTCTTGAGGACCGCCAGGAAACCGATCGGTTTCCTCTATCTGTCCGCACTGTAAACCGATCGGTTTCCGCAATGCAAACGGAGACCGTAGGCTGGGCGTATGACACAGGCGACATCGACCGCGACCGCCGGCTCCTCGACCCGCGACCGGCTGCTCGACGCCGCGGCCGAGCTCTTCTACCGCGAGGGCGTCGGCGTCGGCGTCGAGGCGCTGTGCCGGGTGGCCGGGGTGTCCAAGCGCTCGATGTACCAGTTGTTCGACAGCAAGGACGACGTGCTGGCGGCGAGCCTGGAACGCAGCGCGCCCGCCTACCAGGCGTTCCTGCTGCCCCCCGACGACGACCGGCCGCCGCGTGAGCGCATTCTGCACGTCTTCGAGCGCCTCGAAGAGCTCGCCGACCGTCCGGACTTCCGTGGCTGCCCCTTCGTGGCCGTGACCGCGGAGCTGAAGGCGCCGGATCACCCCGCGAGCCTGGTCGCCCGCCGCTGCAAGGACGAGTTGACCGCGTTCTTCAGGCGGGAGGCGGAGCGCGGTGGAGCCGCGGATCCTGAGATCCTCGCACGCCAACTGACCGTCGCCTTCGACGGATCGGGCGTCCGGGCCGTCATGCAGGGCCGCGGCCTCGACGGCCTAGCCCTCGAGACCGCCGCCACCCTGCTCGACAGTGCCGGCCTGAACGGGCGCGGAGATGCCCCGCAGCGCGGGTCGGATACCTCCGACTGACCCCGGGCCACACCCCCGGCGGGCTCCGACTGACCCCGGGCCACACCCCCGGAGGGCCCCCGCGGGCCCCTGCGGGCGGCGAAAAACCCCGGGTCCACCTGGGGTGTTCGCTGTACGTTGTGGGGGCGCGCCGAGGACAGGCGTCGCCCCTGCGGTCGGCCGCGGCGCGGCGTGGCCACGGCTGCGGGGGCCGGGGGAGAGCCGGGAGCGGCGACGGCCGAGGCACGCTCGCCCACGCTGTGGCCCATCGGCGTCCGGCCAGTGCGCGCCCCTGCGCACCGTTCGGGCGACTCGCTGGGTTCCGCAGCTCAGAAGACGTTTCGAGGCAGACCCACTGTGTTCCTGACGATCAGTACCACCGGTACCCCAGAGCGCCCGGCGACCGATCTCGGCTTTCTGCTGCACAAGCATCCCGACAACGCGCAGATATTCTCGACGTCGTACGGCACGGCGCATGTGCTGTACCCCGAGGCGACCGTCGAGCGGTGCACGGCCGCGCTGCTGCTCGAGGTCGACGCGGTGGCGCTGGTCCGGCGGGGCAAGGGCAAGGGGCGCGGTGGCGCCCCCGACGCGGCGCTCGCGCAGTACGTCAACGACCGCCCGTACGCCGCGTCCTCGCTGCTCGCCGTGGCGCTCAGCGCCGTCTTCTCCAGCGCGATGAAGGGCCAGTGCGCCGCCCGGCCCGAGCTGCCGGCCGATCCCAGGCCGCTGCGCATCGAGGTGCCCGCGCTGCCCGCACGAGGCGGCGTCGACCTCGTCCGCGGGCTCTTCGAGCCGCTGGGCTGGACGGTGACGGCCGAGCCAGTGCCGCTCGACGTCCGCTTCCCGGAGTGGGGCGACTCCCGCTACGTACGCCTGGAACTGGCGGCGGAGAAGCTGACGCTCGCCGAGGCCCTGCGCCACCTCTACGTACTGCTTCCGGTCCTCGACGACGCCAAGCACTACTGGGTGTCGTCCGACGAGGTCGACAAGCTGCTGCGGGCGGGCGAGGGCTGGCTGCCGGACCACCCGGAGCACAAGCTGATCACCAGCCGCTATCTCTCGCGGCGTTGGTCGCTGACCCGGGAGGCCATGGAACGCCTCG
The DNA here is from genome assembly GCF_042871525.1 of Streptomyces sp. NPDC005784. Lineage (NCBI taxonomy): Bacteria > Bacillati > Actinomycetota > Actinomycetes > Kitasatosporales > Streptomycetaceae > Streptomyces > Streptomyces sp. NPDC005784. The sequence goes on along the minus strand of NZ_JBIAIQ010000036.1, from coordinate 21,520 downwards.
AACTCGTCAGGCTCGCCGAGACCGACGACACCGAGGTCGAGGCGATCGACAACGCTGTCGACGAGGAGACCGACACCGAGGAGAAGCCGGTGCCGCTGGCCGTGCTGCGCCGGGACGCGATCCTTGCCGCGCTGCACGCGTCCGGCGCGAGTCGCGTCCTCGATCTCGGCTGCGGACAGGGCCAGTTGGTGCAGGCGCTGCTCAAGGACACCCGGTTCACCGAGATCGTCGGGGTCGACGTGTCGATGCGCGCGCTCACCATCGCCTCGCGCCGGCTCAAGCTGGACCGCATGGGCGAGCGGCAGGCCGCCCGTGTCCAGCTCGTCCAGGGCTCGCTCGCCTACACCGACCGCCGGCTCAAGGGGTACGACGCCGCCGTGCTCAGCGAGGTCATCGAACACCTCGACCTGCCCCGGCTGCCCGCCCTGGAGTACGCGGTGTTCGGCTCCGCGCGCCCGCGGACCGTCCTCGTGACGACCCCGAACGTCGAGTACAACGTCCGCTGGGAGACCCTGCCGGCCGGTCACTCCCGGCACAGCGACCACCGCTTCGAGTGGACCCGTGAGGAGTTCCGCGCCTGGGCCCGCAGGGTCGCCGAACGGCACGGCTACGACGTGGAGTTCACCCCTGTCGGCCTCGACGACCCCGAGGTCGGCCCGCCCACCCAGATGGCCGTCTTCACCCTGGCCACCGCCACCCCGACCCCGACCGCGAAGGAGGAGAAGGCCGCATGAGCGAGCAGACCACCCCGGGGCGCGTCCTGCCCGTCACCGACCTCTCCCTCGTGGTGCTGATCGGCGCGTCGGGTTCCGGCAAATCGACCTTCGCGCGACGGCACTTCAAGCCGACGGAGATCATCTCCAGCGACTTCTGCCGGGGCCTGGTCGCCGACGACGAGAACGACCAGAGCGCCAGCGGCGACGCCTTCGACGTGCTGCACTACATCGCGGGCAAGCGGCTCGCGGCCGGCCGCCGGACCGTCGTCGACGCGACCAGCGTCCAGGAGGAGAGCCGCCGGCAGCTGATCGAACTCGCCAAGAAGTACGACGTGCTGCCCATCGCCATCGTGCTCGACGTGCCCGAGGAGATCTGCGCCGAGCGCAACGCGGCGCGCACCGACCGCGCCGAGATGCCGCGCCGCGTCATCCAGCGCCACATCCGCGAACTGCGCCGCTCGCTGCGCCGGTTGGAACGCGAAGGGTTCCGCAAGGTGCATGTCCTGCGCGGGGTCGCGGACATCGAGAACGCTTCGGTGGTGACCGAGAAGCGGTTCAACGACCTGACCCACCTCACCGGCCCGTTCGACATCGTCGGCGACATCCACGGCTGCGCCTCCGAGCTGGAGACCCTGCTCGGCAAGCTCGGCTACGTCGACGGCGCGCACCCCGAGGGCCGTACCGCCGTCTTCGTCGGTGACCTGGTCGACCGCGGCCCGGACTCGCCCGGTGTGCTGCGCCGTGTGATGTCCATGGTCGGTTCGGGCAACGCCCTGTGCGTGCCCGGCAACCACGAGAACAAGCTCGGCCGCTGGCTCAAGGGCCGCAACGTCCAGCACAGCCACGGACTCGCCGAGACCATCGAGCAGTTGGACCAGGAGAGCGACGAATTCCGCTCCACGGTACGGGAGTTCATCGACGGGCTGGTCAGCCACTACGTCCTCGACGGCGGGCGGCTCGTCGTCTGCCACGCCGGCCTGCCCGAGAAGTACCACGGCCGTACCTCGGGCCGGGTGCGCTCGCACGCGCTGTACGGTGACACGACCGGGGAGACCGACGAGTTCGGGCTGCCCGTGCGCTACCCGTGGGCGGAGGACTACCGGGGCCGGGCGGCGGTCGTGTACGGGCACACCCCGGTTCCCACGGCCACCTGGCTCAACAACACCATCTGCCTGGACACCGGCGCCGTGTTCGGCGGCAAGCTCAGCGCGCTGCGCTGGCCGGAGCGCGAGCTCGTCGACGTACCGGCCGAGCGGGTCTGGTACGAGCCGGCCAAGCCGCTGGCCACCGAGGCGCCGGGCGGTCACGAGGGCCGTCCGCTGGACCTCGCGGATGTGCACGGCCGCCGGGCCGTCGAGACCCGGCACGCCGGCCGGGTGGCCGTCCGCGAGGAGAACGCGGCGGCTGCCCTGGAGGTCATGAGCCGCTTCGCGGTGGACCCCCGGCTGCTCCCGTACCTCCCGCCGACCATGGCTCCGACCGCGACCTCGCACGTCGACGGCTATTTGGAGCACCCGGCCGAGGCCTTCGCCCAGTACCACGAGGACGGGGTCGCGCGGGTCGTGTGCGAGGAGAAGCACATGGGGTCGCGCGCGGTGGCCCTGGTCTGCCGGGACGCGGACGCGGCGCGCGAGCGGTTCGGCGTCGACGGTCCGACCGGGTCGCTGTACACGCGTACCGGCCGGCCCTTCTTCGGCGACGCCGCCGTCACCGAGGAGATCCTCGGCCGGGTGCGCGCCGCCGCCACCGAGGCCGGACTGTGGGAGGAGCTGGACACCGACTGGCTGCTGCTCGACGCCGAGTTGATGCCGTGGTCGCTGAAGGCGTCCGGGCTGCTGCGCAGTCAGTACGCCGCTGTCGGCGCCGCGTCCGGCGCGGTGTTCCCCGGAGTGCTGACCGCGCTCGAAGGGGCGGCGGCGCGGGGCGTCGACGTCGGTGACCTGCTGACGCGCCAGCGTGAACGGGCCGCGGACGCACATGCGTTCACGGAGGCGTACCGCCGCTACTGCTGGACGACGGACGGCCTCGAAGGTGTCCGCCTCGCACCGTTCCAGATCCTGGCCGTCCAGGGCCGGAGCCTCGCCGCGCTGCCGCACGACGAGCAACTCGCCCTGATCGACCGGCTCGTGGAGCACGACGGGAGCGGACTGCTGCACACCACCCGGCGGCTCTACGTCGACACCGGCGACCCGGAGTCGGTGCGGGCCGGCGTCGACTGGTGGCTGGAGATGACCGGCCGCGGCGGCGAGGGCATGGTCGTGAAGCCGGTCGGCGCGGTGGTGCGCGGCGGTCACGGGCGCCTGGTGCAGCCCGGCATCAAGTGCCGGGGGCGCGAGTACCTGCGGATCATCTACGGTCCGGAGTACACCCGCCCGGAGAACCTCACCCGGCTGCGCGGCCGCTTCCTCAACCACAAGAGGTCGCTCGCCCTCCGCGAGTACGCACTTGGCCTCGAAGCCCTGGACCGCCTGGCCGAGGGCGAGCCCCTGTGGCGCGTCCACGAGGCGGTATTCGGCACCCTCTCCCTGGAATCCGAACCGGTCGACCCCCGCTTGTAGCGGGGAGCCCCCACCCGGGCGCGGGGAACGCCGCGCCCGGCCCCCGCCGGGGTGCGGCCGAGGGGATACCCCTGGTCTGTGCCCCGGAAGGGGACACCGCTCGACCAGAGGGTCCCGGTGAGCCCCATAAGGGGCGCGGGGAACGGCGCGCCGAGCCCCCGCCGGGGCGCGGCCGAGGGAGCACCTATGGCCGGTGCCCGGGCAGGAGGCACGGCTCGACCGGGGCGTGCCGTGAGCCCTGTAAGGGGCGCGGGGAACGGCGCGCCCGGCCCCCGCCGGGGCTGCAGCCGAGCGATTCCGGGCTGCGGGCGTCCGGGCGTGCACCTTTGGCCGGGGCCGACCAGGGCGCCCCGATAGGGGTGCGGGGAACGGCGCGCCGAGCCCCCGCCGGGGCGCGGCCGAGGGAGCACCTATGGCCGGTGCCCCGGCAGGGGGCACCGCTCGACCGGGGCGTGACATCGCGGTGGGGATGCGCCGACTGCCCGCCCGGGCAGCGACACCGCGGTGGGGATGCGCCGACTGCCCGCCCGGGCAGCGACACCGCGGTGGGGATGCGCCGACTGCCCGCCCGGGCCAGCGACACCCCGGCCGGGCACGGGGACGCCCGGTCCGGGTCCGCGGCCACCCGCCCCCCGGCGGGGCCCAGCCCCCACCGGGGCCGCGCCCCGGCGGGGATATGCCGACCGCCCGCCAGGGGCAGCGGCCGACCCCCGGCGGGGCAGGCCCCTGTCCAGGGCCGCGGGGCTCGGCCGGGTCCGGCGACGGCTGGGGCTGGGGGCCGCCAGGCCCCTCAGCCCACCAGCCGGAGCCGAACCCCAGCCACCCCCACCCGCACGGTCTGCCCCCACATCAGCTCCACAGCATCCCCCTCCATCCCGTCCCCGAACACGATGAGCCGGTCCGACTCCACGGTGAGGGACAGCCGACCGGACCCGGTGAGCTCGCCGGCCACGAGCGAGGTGCCCGTGGCCGGCGACGGCCAGGCCTCGCGGACGAACCAGAGCAGGCGTTCGTCCGTGGGCCCCGGCAGCGGCAGCCCCCCGCCCCGCTCCTGCCAGACCGAGCGGAGCCACCCGGTGGCCCCGGTCCCGGTCCCCACCAGCACCCCGGAGGAGGCTTGGGGCTCGACGGCACCCCCGTACTCGTCGAGCCCCAGCCGGTACCGGGCCGTCTGATGGCCCGCGGCCCCCAGATAGATCTCGTTGAGGGCGACCAGCCGCTGGGTGTCGTCCGCGACCGCCTCGACCATGGTCAGCTCGTCGGCGCTGCCCCCCTGCGCCGAGGCGAGCAGCGCGCCCGCGTCCCCGGGCCGGTGCCGCACCAGCACGCCCGGATTGCGTCCGGGGTCGGCGTCGATCCCCACCACCGGCTGACCCGCCAGGTACTTGGCGACGTTCGCGACCAGTCCGTCCTGTCCGACCACGACCACCACGTCCTCCGGCGCGAACAGGAAGCGATCCAAGTCGGCGCGTTCCAGCCGTGCCTGACGCCAGGTCAGCGGAATGGCCGACACGACCGCGGCGAGCGCCTCGCGGGACCGCCGGTGCCGTTCGGCCACCTCGGCGATGTCCCGGCCGCGCGAGGACAGGAAGAACGCCGCCTGCCCGTGCGTGCCGTGCCGGGCCACCAACTCCTCGTACTCGGTGGTCCGATGGACGAGGACGACCCGGGGCGCGAGACTCACGCCGGGTCCCCGGCGGCCCCGTTGCCCAGCTTGGCGAGCAGCCCGGTGAGGACGTCGGGCGAGACGGTGAGGTTCTCGATCCGCGGCAGGTTCTCCGCGAGCCGGGTGCCGGTCAGCGCGTGCAGCGTGACGACGTCGACGTCGCCGTGGACCCGCAGCCAGGCCGCCTGCGCCTCGGCCCGCGCCGCGCCGACCTCGCGCGCCGCCTGCGCCTCGGCCCCGGCGAGCCGCACCTTCCGGGTGGCCTCCGCCTCGGCGAGCCGCAGCGACCGCGTGGCCTCCGCCTCGGCCAGCCGGACCGTGCGGTCCGCCTCCGCCCCGGCGCGCACCGCGTCCGCCGCCGCGAGCTCCTCGGCCTCGCGGCGCGCGTTCGTACCGCGCTGGTCGACCAACTGCTCCTCGCGCCGGGCGAGTTCGATCTGACTGGCGAGTTCGTTCTCGGCGATGGCACGCTCCCGCTCGACGGCGACCGCCCGGCGTTCGTACGTCGCCTTGTCCGCGTCCTGCTGGATCTGCTCGCGGGCGGGGGTGCGCAGGGCCCGTTCCACCTCGGGCTCCGGGCGCAGCGCGACGACCCGTACCGCGACCACCTCGATACCGGTCGCGGGCAGCCGGGGTTCGGCGGCGAGGCCGTCCGCGATCCGCTCCCGTACCGCCGCGACGCCGTCCACCAGGGCGGACGCCAGCGACGTACGGGCCAGTACGTCGAGCGCGTGCTGCTGGGCCGTCTCGGTCAGCAGCGAGCCCAGTTGCTCCAGCGGGGTGCCGCGCCAGGCGCCGGAGTCGGGGTCTATCGAGAAGTCGATGCGGGAGGCCGCGACCGCGGGGTCGCTGATCCGGTAGGTGACGGTCGCCTGCACCGCGACGTCCTGGAAGTCGGACGTACGGGCGTGGAAGGTCATCGCCAACTCGCGGTCGTCGACCGGGACTTCGGAGAGCGCCGCGGTCAGCGAGCGGTACCAGAAGCTGAGTCCGGGGCCGTCGTGGACCAGGCGTCCCGACATGTGGTGCCGGACATGGGCGGTGGGCGCCCCGCGCAGATGGCGCCAGCCGAGGCGTCGCGTGATGTCGGCCATGAGTACCCCCTCGTTCGCCGGGCGGTCCCGGCGGTTCCTCGTCACATGCTGTCGCTTGTTGTCGTCAGTAGGACGATAACGGGGGAGCCTGCTTATCGTCAAGGGGACGAAATGAATGCGGTGCGGCTCGGGCGATCCACGGGTGAACGGGCGTCCGGATGGTCAGGATGGAGACATGGGATTCCACGTCGACTCCGAGGCCGGGCGGCTGCGCCGCGTCATCCTGCACCGGCCTGATCTCGAGCTCAAAAGGCTCACCCCCAGCAACAAGGACGCGCTTCTCTTCGACGACGTGCTGTGGGTCCGCCGGGCGCGCGCGGAACACGACGGGTTCGCCGACGTGCTGCGTGACCGCGGGGTCACCGTCCACCTCTTCGGCGACCTGCTCGCCGAGACCGTGGCGATCCCGGCGGCCAGGTCGCTCGTCCTGGACCGGGTCTTCGACGAGAAGGAGTACGGGCCGCTCGCCACCGCCCATCTCAGGGCCGCCTTCGAGACCCTGCCCGCCCCGGAGCTGGCGTCCGTGCTCGTCGGCGGCATGACCAAGCGCGAGTTCCTGGACTCGCACGCGGAGCCCACCTCCGTGCGCTTCCATGTCATGGACCTCGACGACTTCCTCCTGCGGCCGTTGCCCAACCACCTCTTCACCCGTGACACCTCCGCCTGGATCTACGACGGGGTCTCCATCAACGCCATGCGCTGGCCGGCCCGGCAGCGCGAGACGGTGCACTTCGAGGCGATCTACCGGCATCACCCCCTCTTCCGCGAGGAGGGCTTCAATGTCTGGTCGGAGGGGCAGGCGGACTACCCGTCCACCATCGAGGGCGGCGACGTGCTCGTCATCGGCAACGGCGCGGTGCTCATCGGCATGAGCGAGCGGACGACGCCCCAGGCCGTCGAGATGCTCGCGCACAAGCTGTTCGCGGCGGGCTCTGCGAGCACCATCGTGGCGCTCGACATGCCCAAGCGGCGGGCGCTCATGCATCTCGACACCGTGATGACGATGGTCGACGGCGACATCTTCACCCAGTACGCCGGGCTCGGCATGCTCCGCTCGTACACCATCGAGCCGGGCGCGGGGGACAAGGAGCTGAAGGTCACCGACCATCCGCCGGAGCACATGCACCGCGCGATCGCCGCGGCGCTCGGCCTCAACGAGATCCGTGTCCTGACCGCCACGCAGGACGTGCACGCGGCCGAGCGGGAGCAGTGGGACGACGGCTGCAACGTCCTCGCCGTCGAGCCGGGCGTCGTCATCGCCTACGAGCGGAACTCCACCACCAACACACATCTGCGCAAGCAGGGCATCGAGGTGATCGAGATCCCGGGCAGCGAGCTGGGCCGGGGAAGGGGCGGCCCGCGCTGCATGAGCTGCCCCGTCGAACGGGACCCCGTATAGGCCCCGCCGGAGCGTCGTGGGGGCCGCTGTGGGGGGCCGTACTCCCGGGTGGGGCATGGAGTCGAACGCAAGGCCGCATATAAATGCTGAGCGTCGTATAGAATTCCAAGCATCCGTCCCTGCCCTCGCCCCCCGTCATCCCTGGAGCGCCCCCATGGCGACAGTCCCGACCGCCCTCGCCGGCCGTCACTTCCTCAAGGAGCTGGACTTCACGGAGGAGGAGTTCCTCGGCCTGGTCGAGCTGGCCGCCGGACTCAAGGCGGACAAGAAGCTCGGGGCGGAGACCCGGTACCTCACGGGCGTGAACATCGCGCTGATCTTCGAGAAGACCTCGACGCGCACGCGCTGCGCCTTCGAGGTCGCGGCCGCGGACCAGGGCGCCTCGACGACCTATCTGGACCCGACCGGCTCCCAGATCGGTCACAAGGAGTCGGTGAAGGACACCGCCCGCGTGCTCGGCCGCATGTTCGATGCCATCGAGTACCGCGGCGACAGCCAGGCCGCGGTGGAGGAGCTGGCCGCCTACGCCGGAGTGCCGGTCTACAACGGCCTCACCGACGAATGGCACCCCACGCAGATGCTGGCCGACGTCCTCACGATGACCGAGCACTGCCCCAAGCCGATCGGCGAGATCACCTTCGCCTATCTGGGTGACGCCCGTTTCAACATGGGCAACTCGTACCTCGTCACCGGCGCGCTGCTCGGCATGGACGTCCGGATAGTCGCTCCGCAGGCCTACTGGCCGGCCGAGGAGATCGTCGCGCAGGCCCGCGAACTCGCCGAGAAGAACGGCGGCCGCATCACCCTCACCGAGCACGTCGGCGAGGGCGTCCGGGGTGCCGACTTCGTGGCCACCGACGTCTGGGTCTCCATGGGGGAGCCCAAGGAGGTGTGGGCCGAGCGTATCGGCGCCCTCGTCCCGTACGCCGTGACCATGGACGTGCTGCGCGCCACGGGCAACCCGGACGTCAAGTTCCTGCACTGCCTGCCGGCCTTCCATGACCTCGGCACCGAGGTCGGCCGTGGGCTCTACGAGGTGTACGGCCTGGACTCGCTGGAGGTCACCGACGAGGTCTTCGAGTCGGCGCACTCCGTCGTCTTCGACCAGGCCGAGAACCGGCTGCACACGATCAAGGCGATCATGGTTGCCACGCTGGCCTGACTTCTCCGTACGATGTCCGGCGGTCCCGGAGCCGAGGCCGCTACATCACGGGACGCCGCTGAGCGGGAACCACGGGCAGTCTGAACCAGACGGCCTTGCCGGAGTCGGTGGGGCGGTGCCCGCAGGCCGAGCTGAGGGCGCGCAGCAGCAGCAGGCCGCGCCCGTGCTCCTGCCAGGGGTCGGGCTCTCCCGGCGGGTGCGGGAGTGTGAGGTCGAGCGGCGGCACCGGGTCCGGATCGTGCACCTCGACCCGGCAGCCGGTCGGCATCAGCTCCACGACCAGCTCTATCGGCCCGTCGCCCGCGGTGTGCTCGACGGCGTTGGCGACCAGCTCCGCGGTGAGCAGCTCGGCGGTGTCGCTGTCGGCCGCGTGCTCCCGCTCGGCGAGTGCCGTGCGGACCAGGGCGCGGGCGACGGGCACGGCCGCGACGGTGTGCGGCAGCGCGATGCGCCAGGAGGCGGGTGACGGGGTGTCGTGCAAGGCGGGTCCGTTCATGGAGCAGGCAGTCCTGCTGACAACCTAAGGAATGGTACGACTCCACCGGGCGAACGCGCGCGGTGGGCTTTCTCGGGACATCGGCCGGTGTGTCCGTGGGGTGTCACGGTCTCCTTTCGGGACGTTCGGTCCGATACGGGGCTGTCTACCCGGACGAACGGTCCCCCTCCCACCTCCGCTCCCGCCGTTACACGGCTATCGACGATCCGTGACGCAGTGACGGACCAGGGTCACCTCGCGGCCGCCGCTTCACTACCTGTCGCCGCCCCCTCACGACGCACGGCGGTCACTTCACGACTCGCAGTCGCTACATCGCGCCATGTCACATCACGCCGCGTCACGTCGAACCGTGTCCGGAAAGCGACGTGACCGTCGCTGTCCGGAAAGCGACGTGACCGTCGATTGCCGGACACAACAACCGCTCTATCGCGCACTCATGACGACAGTCACAGATGAGTGATAACTTGGTTGAACAGTCGCATCGCGTCGCCCCCGCCCGAGGAGGCCGCCCGTCATGAGTCCCTTCACCGGCTCCGCCACCCGCACCCCCGACTGGGAGCATCTGCGGTACGAGCTCACCGACGGCGTCGCCACGGTCACCCTGGCCCGCCCCGAGAAACTCAACGCGCTCACCTTCGGCGCGTACGCCGACCTGCGCGACCTGCTCGCCGAACTGTCCCGGGAGCGGTCCGTACGCGCCCTGGTGCTCGCCGGCGAGGGCCGCGGATTCTGCTCCGGCGGTGACGTCGACGAGATCATCGGCGCGACCCTCTCGATGGACACCGCCCAGCTCCTCGACTTCAACCGGATGACCGGTCAGGTCGTCCGGGCCGTACGGGAATGTCCGTTCCCGGTGATCGCGGCGGTGCACGGGGTGGCGGCGGGCGCCGGAGCCGTGCTGGCGCTGGCCGCCGACTTCCGGGTGGCCGACCCGAGCGCCCGCTTCGCCTTCCTCTTCACCCGGGTCGGGCTGTCCGGCGGCGACATGGGCGCGGCCTATCTGCTGCCTCGGGTGGTCGGGCTCGGCCACGCGACCCGGCTGCTGATGCTCGGCGAACCGGTGCGGGCGCCGGAGGCCGAGCGCATCGGCCTGATCAGCGAACTCACCGACGAGGGGCACGCCGACGAGGGCGCGCAGGCGCTGGCCCGCCGCCTCGCCGACGGTCCGGCCCTGGCGTACGCCCAGACCAAGGCGCTGCTCACCGCGGAACTGGACATGCCGCTCGCCGCCTCCGTCGAACTGGACGCGGCGACCCAGGCCCTGCTGATGAACGGCGAGGACTACGCGGAGTTCCACGCGGCCTTCACGGAGAAGCGGGCCCCGAAGTGGCGGGGGAGGTGAACCCGGGATGCGTGCGGACGCGGGTCGAGATAGCCACGATGACCGCGAGGAACGGATCGAGGCCGACCGCGAGGGCCCTGCCGGGGCCGGGGCCGAAGGACGGGCAGGTACAGGGCGCGGGAGGCGAGCGGGCGGTGGTGCGATGCGCGTCGCGGTGATCGGCGGCGGACCCGGTGGACTCTATGCCGCGGCTCTCCTCAAACGCCTGGACCCGGCCCGCGAGATCACCGTCTGGGAACGCAACGCGCCCGACGACACCTTCGGTTTCGGCGTCGTCCTGTCCGACGAGACCCTCGGCGGCATCGAGCACGCCGACCCGGTCGTGTACGCGGCGCTCCAGGCCGAGTTCGTCCGCTGGGACGACATCGACATCGTGCACCGCGGAGTGCGTCACACTTCCGGCGGCCACGGGTTCGCCGCGCTCGGGCGGCGCCGGCTCCTGGAGATCCTGCACGAACGCTGCCGCTCGCTGGGCGTCGAGCTGCGCTTCACGGCCGAGGCCCCGCCCGTGGACGAACTGAGGACGGCGTACGACCTCGTCGTCGCCGCCGACGGAGTGCACAGCCTCACGCGCGCGGCCTACGCGGAGGTGTTCCGGCCGTCCGTCGAGGAGCATCGCTGCCGCTACATCTGGCTCGCCGCCGACTTCGCCTTCGACGCCTTCCGCTTCGAGATCGCCGAGACCGAACACGGCGTGATGCAACTGCACGGCTACCCGTACTCGTCCGACGCCTCCACCGTCATCGTCGAGATGCGCGAAGAGGTGTGGCGGGCCTCGGGGTTCGCGGACCTCGACGAGGAGGAGTCCGTCGAGCGGTGCGGCAAGATCTTCGCGGACGCGCTCGGCGGACGCCCGCTGCGTGCCAACAAGTCGACGTGGACGACCTTCCGGACGATCGTCAACGACCGCTGGTCGCACGGAAATCTGGTCCTGCTCGGCGACGCCGCCCACACCGCCCACTTCTCCATCGGCTCCGGCACCAAGCTCGCCGTCGAGGACGCGCTGGCGCTGGCCGCCTGCCTGGAGGAACGGCCCTCGCTGGAGGCGGCGTTGGCGGCGTACGAGGAGGAGCGGCGCCCCGTCGTCGCCTCCACCCAGCGGGCCGCCCGCGCGAGCCTCGAATGGTTCGAGGACATCGGCCGCCATCTCGGCCAGCCCACCCGGCAGTTCGCGTTCAACCTCCTCACCCGCAGCCGCCGGGTCACCCACGACAACCTGCGGCTGCGCGATCCGCACTTCGTGGCCGCGGTCGAGCGGGAGTTCCGCTGCCCGCCCGGCACCCCGCCGATGTTCACCCCGTTCCGGATGCGCGGCCTGACCCTGCGCAACCGTGTCGTCGTCTCACCGATGGACATGTACTCGGCCGTGGACGGCGTCCCCGGCGACTTCCATCTCGTCCACCTGGGCGCGCGGGCTCTAGGTGGAGCCGGACTCGTGATGACCGAGATGGTGTGCGTCAGCGCGGAGGGGCGCATCACGCCCGGCTGCGCGGGCATCTACACCGCCCGACAGGCCGACTCCTGGCGGCGGATCGTCGATTTCACGCATCAGCAGGCGCCGGGCACCGCGATCGGCCTCCAGCTCGGCCATGCCGGCCGCAAGGGCTCCACACGGCTGATGTGGGAGGGCATCGACGAACCCCTGCCGGACGGCAACTGGCCGCTCGTGGCCGCCTCCCCCCTCCCGTACAAGCCGGACAGCCAGACCCCCCGCGAGCTGTCCCGCGCCCAGCTCACCGATCTGCGCGAGCAGTTCACCGCGGCCGCCTGCCGCGCCGCCCGCTGCGGCTTCGACCTCCTCGAACTGCACTGCGCCCACGGCTACTTGCTCTCCGGCTTCCTCTCGCCGCTGACCAACCTGCGCACCGACGCCTACGGCGGATCGCTGGAGAAGCGGCTGCGCTTCCCCCTCGAAGTGTTCGACGCGGTACGGGCCGTGTGGCCGGAGGAGCGGCCGATGACGGTACGCGTCTCCGCCACCGACTGGGCGGAGGGCGGCACCACCGGGGACGACGCGGTGGCGATCGCACGGGCCTTCGCCGCGCACGGCGCCGACGCGGTCGACGTGTCCACCGGCCAGGTGGTGGCGGACGAGCACCCCGACTACGGCCGCTCCTACCAGACGCCGTACGCCGACCGGATCCGCCACGAGACCGGCCTCCCGGTGATCGCCGTCGGCGCGATCTCCTCCTGGGACGACGTCAACTCCCTGATCCTGGCCGGGCGGACCGACCTGTGCGCACTCGCCAGGCCGCACCTGTACGACCCCAACTGGACGCTGCACGCGGCTGCGGAACAGGGCTACGAGGGACCGGGCACCGGCTGGCCGAAGCCCTACCGCGCGGGCAGCCGCCCCCCGCGGACCGGCCGCACGGACGCCCCCAAGCCCCGTCTCACCTTGGGGACTTGAGGGCCGGACCGGCGGGTCGGGAGACGTGCGTACGGCACCCCCGGACGTCCCGCGTGAGCGCGGGCACGTCCGGCCCCGCGGTGCCCACGCCGTCGGCGCGGGACATCCCGCGGCGGAGGTCACCTGGCGTCGGCGCGCCCGGACCACGGGGGCACCCCGGCGAACTCCGCTCCCGCGTCCCGCAGTCGCTCGTGCAGCGCCCGGAAGACGGTGGCCGAGCGGGCCCCGGGCCAGTCCTCGGGGAGCAGCGCGGCGGGCAGCCCCGGGTCGGTGTACGGGAGATGGCGCCAGGAGTCGAGGGCGAGCAGATAGTCGCGGTAGGCCTCTTCGGGCGGGGTGTCCGCGCGCCCCTCCCACCTGTGCAGCACGCGCGCGTGCCGCCCGAGGAACGCCTCGTGCTCCTTGGCGATCGCCGCCAGGTCCCACCAGCGCGCCACCGCATCGGCCGTCGCGGCGAACCCCAGATGCTCGCCGCGGAACAGCTCCACGTACGGATCGAGCCGCAGCCGCTCCAGGGTGTGCCGGGTCTCCTCGTACAGCCGCGCCGGGGCGAGCCACACCCCGGGGGCGGCCGTGCCGAAGCCGAGACCGGCGAGCCGCGAACGCAGGACGTGCCGCTTCTGCCGCTCCGACTCGGGCACGGAGAAGACGGCGAGCACCCAGCCGCCGTCCTCGGGCGGCGCCGACGCGTACACCCTGCGGTCGCCGTCGTCGAGCAACTGGCGCGCGTCCGGCGACAGCGCGTACCCGGCCGCGCCCGCCTCGGTGCGCGCCGGCTCCAGCAGCCCGCGGCGCTTGAGCCGGGACACCGACGACCGCACCGAGGGCGCGTCGACGCCGACCGCGGCGAGGAGCCGGATCAACTCGGCCACCGGCACCGGGCCGGGCGTGAACCGGCCGTACGCGCCGTAGAAGGTGACGATGAGGGACCGGGGGGCGTGTTGCTCTGACACGTTGATCACTCTAGTGCGCGAAGATCACTTGGGACCGCCGCCCGTGGACAAGTCACCCTCGGGTGCGGGAGGTGACAGTGCGTCAGCACCTGTCTCCTCGCGCAGCCGGAACCGCTGGAGTTTCCCCGTGGCGGTGCGTGGCAACGCGTCCAGGAAGGCGATCTCGCGGGGGCATTTGTACGGCGCCAGCTCGGACTTGAGGAAGGCGCGCAGCGCCTCGGCGTCCCGGCGCGCGCCCTCCTTGAGCACGGTGTAGGCCACCGCGATCTGCCCGCGTGCTTCGTCGGGCCGCCCGACGACCGCCGTCTCGAGAACGTCCGGGTGCCGCATCAGGGCGTCCTCGACCTCGGGGCCCGCGATGTTGTACCCCGCCGAGATGATCATGTCGTCGGCGCGGGCCACATAGTGGAAGTAGCCGTCGGGATCGCGGACGTAGGTGTCGCCGGTGATGTTCCAGCCACCGCGTACGTACTCCCGCTGCCGGGGGTCGGCGAGATACCGGCAGCCGACCGGGCCGCGTACGGCGAGCAGGCCGGGTTCGCCGTCCGGCACCGGCGCCCCGTCGGCGTCGACCACGCGCGCGTGCCACCCCGGCACAGGCAGGCCCGTCGTGCCGGGGCGGATCCGCCCGTCGGCGGCGGAGATGAAGATGTGCAGCAGCTCGGTGGCGCCGATGCCGTTGATGATGCCGAGCCCGGTGCGCCCGTGCCAGTCCCGCCAGGTCGCCGCGGGCAGGTTCTCGCCCGCGGACACACAGCGCCGCAGTGAACCGATGTCGTGCTCGGCCGGCTCCGTCCGCTCCGTCCGTTCCGCCAGTTCCGCCAGCATCGCGCGGTAGGCGGTCGGCGCGGTGAACAGTACGGAGACCCGGTGCTCGGCGATCGCGGGCAGCAACTGCTTGGGGCCCGCCTGTTCGAGCAGCAGGGAGCAGGCGCCGGCGCGCAGGGGGAAGACGACGAGACCGCCGAGCCCGAAGGTGAACCCCAAGGGAGGACTGCCGGCGAAGACATCGTCCTCGTGTGGCTGCAACACATGCTTCGAGAAGGTGTCCGCTATCGCCAACACATCGCGGTGGAAGTGCATACAGCCCTTGGGCCGTCCGGTGGTGCCCGAGGTGAACGCGATCAGCGCCACGTCGTCGGCGGCCGTGTCCACCGCGTCGAAGGGCTCGTCCGGGGCACCGGTGATCCGCAGCAGCAGATCGTCGGGCGCGTCACCGCCGTACGTCGTGACCCGCAGTCCGGGGATCTCGGCCTTGACCAGATCGTCGACCGAGCGGATGTCGCACAGGGCGTGCGTCACCCGCGCGATCCCGCACATGGTGCTCAGTTCGTGCGGCCGTTGCTGCGCGAGGACCGTGACGGCGACCGCGCCCGCCTTCAGCACCGCCAGCCAGCAGGCCGCCAGCCACGGGGTGGTCGGGCCGCGCAGCAGCACCCGGTTGCCCGGGACGACGCCCAGCTCGCCGCTCAGCACATGGGCGATCCGGTCGACGCGGGCGCGCAGCTGTCCGTACGTCCACGGGGTGCCTGACGGCGTACGGAACACCGGGCGTTCGGGGTCGGTGTCCGCGAGGAGTTCGGCGGCGCAGTTGAGCCGAACGGGGTAGCGGAGTCCGGGCAGGTCGAAGCGGAGTTCGGGCCACTGCTCGGGGGGCGGGAGATGGTCGCGCGCGAAGGTGTCGACGTGGGCCGAGTGTGCCGGCCCCAAGGTGTCCGCGGGATCCGCTTGATCCACGGGATCCACAGGGTCCATGGAGGGTTCGCCCCCTTGCCTTGGTGGGCGTGGTGGTGGGCTCGCACAAGGAGCGTATCGTGTTGGTGACGACAGTCAACGGTTCGCGATAACGTGGGTGGCGTCCGACGGGGAGAGGGGACGGGCAATGACCGCATTCTCGCTTGATCCGGGGCAGACCGCCTGGTGCGCCGAGTTGCGCACACTGGCCGCGGAACACCTGCGCCCACTGGCCGACAAGGGCGAGCCGGGCCACGTCAACCGACCGCTCGTCGCCGAACTCGGCCGACTCGGGCTGCTTGCCCGCCTGTTCACCTCAGGTGCCCTCGACCTCTGCCTGATGCGCGAGTCCCTGGCCCAGGTGTGCACGGAGGCCGAGACGGCACTGGCCCTCCAGGGGCTC
This sequence comes from Streptomyces sp. NPDC005784, assembly GCF_042871525.1. Taxonomy (NCBI): domain Bacteria; kingdom Bacillati; phylum Actinomycetota; class Actinomycetes; order Kitasatosporales; family Streptomycetaceae; genus Streptomyces; species Streptomyces sp. NPDC005784. Next base: position 5,587 of record NZ_JBIAIQ010000036.1, on the reverse strand, counting down.
GGCGCCCATCCGGTCCACGCGTACGGCACGGCGCCCCAGCGCGAGCACTGGCTGCCCCGGGTCGCGGACGGCGGCGCCGTGGCGGCCTTCGCGCTGAGCGAGCCCGGCGCGGGCTCGGACGCCGCCGCGCTGGCGCTGCGGGCGGACGAGGACGGCACCGGCGGCTGGCGGCTCACCGGCGAGAAATGCTGGATCTCCAACGTCCCCGAGGCCGACTTCTACACCGTCTTCGCGCGGACCGCGCCCGACGCCGGAGCCCGCGGCGTCACCGCATTCCTGGTCCCCGCCGACCGCCCCGGCCTCACCGGCACCCCGCTCGACATGCTCTCCCCGCACCCCATCGGTGCCCTCGCCTTCGACGCCGTACCCGTCACGGCGGACGACGTCCTCGGCGAACGCGACCACGGGTTCCGGGTCGCCATGAACACCCTCAACCTGTTCCGGCCGAGCGTGGGCGCCTTCGCCGTCGGTATGGCGCAGGCCGCGCTGGACGCGACCCTCACGCACACGTCACGACGCGAGGCGTTCGGCGGCCCGCTGAAGGACCTGCAGACCGTGGCCCACCGGGTCGCCGAGATGGCGCTGCGCACCGAGGCGGCCCGCCTGATGGTGTACGCGGCCGCGGCGGCGTACGACGAGGGGGCGTCGGACGTTCCCCGTCGGGCGGCGATGGCGAAGCTGCTCGCGACCGAGACGGCCCAGTACGTCGTCGACGCGGCCGTCCAACTGCACGGCGCCCGCGCCCTGCGCCGCGGCCATCTCCTCGAACACCTCTACCGCGAGGTGCGCGCGCCGCGCATCTACGAGGGGGCCAGCGAGGTCCAACGGACGGTCATCGCCAAGGAGTTGTACCGGGCGGCCGCACAGAGCCCGGAAGCGGCCGGGCATGCACGGGAAGACGGGGTCGGCATGACCGCCGGGCAGACACGGGAAACGGGGTCCGCATGACCGTCCACCGGGCACAGGGAACGGGGTCCGCATGACCGCCGAGCGTGTCAATCCGCCCGAGCTCTCCCCGCCGGCCGGGTTCTCCCACGCCGTCGTCGCCACCGGCTCCCGTGTCGTCTTCCTGGCCGGACAGACCGCGCTCGACGTCGACGGGAAGGTGGTGGGGGGGACCCTGCCCCTGCAGTTCGAGCGGGCGCTGACCAATCTGCTGACCGCGCTGCGCGCGGCGGGCGGCGGTCCCGCCGACCTCGCCCGGGTCACGGTCTACACCACGGACGTCGCCGACTACCGGATCCACGCTCCCGAACTGGGCCGCATCTGGCGCCGGTTGGCGGGCCGCGACTACCCCGCGATGGCCGTCATCGGCGCCACGCGCCTGTGGGACGAACAGGCGCTGGTCGAACTCGACGGCTTCGCCGTACTGGCGTAGGGCGCGCGGGGGAAGCGGAGATCAGGCCGCGACGGCCAGCTGGTCGGCGAACACCCGGTGCGGAGCGATCACGCTGCCGTCGGGGAGCAGTTCGCCGCTGTCGTCGAAGACGATCGCGCCGTTGCACAGGAGGTTCCAGCCCTGCTCGGGGTGGGCCGAAACGACGTGCGGGGCGGTGACGTCCGCGGACGGGCACGAAGACTGGTGTGAACACATGGTGCACCTCCACGTGGGATGCGAAGAGTGTCGGCGGCGTTGTCGTCGCCCTCGCATCCATAGACCATGCGCGCGCGGCGAACTGATCGGAACAGCCGGTCGTGAAGCGTGACAACACGAGGACAACTCTCGGACGTCCCCAAGACGGACGGTGCCAACTCGCCACCAAAGGGGTGATGATCACCGTCCTCGGGGCCCCGGACAGGTACCTCTTGAGCGCCCTTTCCAGGCCCCCGCTCCAGGAGGTACTCCATGTCATTTCGCCACGCCATCGGCACGGCCGCCGGTGCCGCGCTGCTCCTGCTCCTCGCCCCGTCCGCCGTCGCCGTGTCCGCCCCGTACGACACCGCCCGGACCGCCCCGTCCGACGAGGTGACCATCGACCCCACCGGCACGGTCGCCGCCGACGGCACCATCACCCTCTCCGGCACCTACCGCTGCACGGGCGCCGCCGGGCCCGTGTTCGTGTCCTCCACGGTGTCCCAGGGCGATCCCTGGGCCAGCCACCCCATCGGCGGCTCCTCGGCGGTCTGCGACGGCGCGGAGCACCGCTGGAGCAACTCGGAGAAGGGCGCGCCCAAAACCCTCGTCCCGGGACCGGCGCACGTCGAGGCCACGGTGTTCGACATCAGCGCCACCGGCCTCCCCCTGCCCTCGGTCCACGCGACCCGGGAGCAGGACATCACCATTTCGCAGGGCTGAGCACGTACGACGCCAGGGCCGGGCGTGTACGTGGCCAGGGCGAGCGCGTACGAGAGGGGCCGCCGATCGTGCGGGTCGGCGGCCCCTCTGCGCCGGGCGGAGACCGGCACCGACCGGTGCCTGACGCGGTCCCTCGGATGCACGAGCGCCGCGACGTCAATCCGTGCCGTCCACGTAGGGGCCGGCACGGCTGCGCAGCGGAGACGTCTTGTCCCACACATGCCAGCGCGCACCGCACAGGGGGTCGGTCTCGTAGGTCACCTCCGCCGGGAAGCCGTCGGCCGCGACCCGTTCGGCGGGTGGGCCGACGAGAGTTCTGCCGCAGTGGGGGCAGCGGTCCGGGGTCCGCATGGGATACATGCCCATCGTCATCGCTCCTGTCGTACGCGGGTGCCTGTGCTCTGCCGCCCCGGCCGCGACCAGCACCGCTGCGGTGAACGGACCGGAGGACACTCCGCTCGACTGGGATGCCATCGACTGGCAGGCCCAGGAGGAGTCAGTACGGCGACTGCGGCAGAGAATCTTCACGGCATCGCAGGCAGGGGACCTCAAAAGGGTCCGCAACTTGCAGAAACTGATGCTCCGTTCCCTGTCCAGCACGCTGGTCAGCGTGCGACGGGTGACGGAGATCAATACAGGACGCAAGACGGCCGGGATCGATGGTCAGGTGGTCCTGACCGCCTCGGGCAAAGCGGAACTGGCCCACCGGGTTCAGCACCGGATCAGCCCGGACAGAGCCCGACCCGTCAAGCGGGTGTATATCCCCAAGCCAGGCGGCAAGAGACGCCCGCTCGGCATTCCCGTGATCCTGGACCGGGTTGAGCAAGCCCGGGTCTCCCAGGCACTGGAACCGGAGTGGGAAGCGCGGTTCGAGCCGAAGTCGTACGGCTTCCGGCCCGGCCGCGGCTGTCAGGACGCGATCGCAGCGATCTACTGGACGGCCAAGGGCAGCAAGGCCCGCCGCCGGTGGGTACTGGACGCGGATCTGGCAGCGGCGTTCGACCGAATCGACCACGACTACCTTCTCCAGCAGCTCGGTACGTTCCCCGCGCGGGAACAGATCGGGCAGTGGCTGCGAGCAGGTGTGGTCGAGGAAGGCCGGTTCACGCCAACCGAGGAGGGAACTCCCCAAGGCGGCGTGATCAGCCCCGTGCTCTTGAACATCGCTCTGCACGGGATGGAGATGGCTGCGGGAGTCCAGTACCGGCAGACCGGCCGCCGTGCCGGTGACACCATGCCGGGCTCCCCGCTGCTGGTGAGATACGCCGACGATCTTGTCGCCCTGTGTCATTCACGGGAACAGGCCGAACAGGTCAAGGCCCGGCTTGCCGAGTGGCTGAGGCCGAGAGGACTGGTCTTCAACGAGGACAAGACGCGCGTCGTCCACCTCGAAGAGGGCTGTGACTTCCTCGGCTTCACCATCCGCCGCTATCACGGCAAGCTGCTGATCAAGCCCAGCCGCGAGGCCGTCAGACGGATCCGGAACAGGCTGCGCACCGAGATACGGTCCCTGCACGGGGCCAACGCCGCCGCGGTGCTGCAACGACTCAACCCGATCATCCGGGGCTGGTCGGCCTACTACCGGAGCGTGGTCGCCAGCGAGGTCTTCACCGCGCTGGACGACTACATGTGGAAGCTCACCTACAAGTGGGCGACCCGCGCTCACCCGAACAAGCCCCGGCACTGGGTCACCGCCCGGTACTACGGCACGTTCAACAAGTCCCGGCAGGACCAGTGGGTGTTCGGTGACCGCGACAGCGGCGCCTACCTGCTGAAATTCGCCTGGACGAAGATCGTCCGACACCAGATGGTCCACGGCTCAGCGTCCCCGGACGACCCCGCCCTGGCTACCTACTGGGCCGAACGGCGACGCACCAGTCCACCACCGCCGATCAACCGCGCCACCCTGCGCCTGCTCCAGGCGCAGAACGGGCAATGTCTGATCTGCCGGGGCCCGCTGCTGCACGCCGACGCCACGCCGTCCAGCCCCACCGAGTGGGAGCAATGGGTGCGGGGCACCCGCCAGGCGATCACCACCAGGAAGATCACCTATCGCGGGATCGACACGTCGGACGGGGTGCAGCTCCGTCTCATTCACTCGTCCTGCACTGCACGCCTGTGAGCCTTCCGGGCTTGCTTGAGCCGAGCTGCGGGGAAAGCCCGCACGGCCGGTTCTGAGGGGGGACCGCCGCAGCAATGCGGCGGTCCTACCCGACTCTCGCTGCACCTCGCGTCCGACCACGCTTCCACGGCCGTCAACTGGCGACTGTTTCTGCCGCAGACCTGGGATCCCGCCTCGGCGAAAGCCGATGCGGACAAGGTCGCCCGACGCACAGCCTGCGGCATCCCCGAGGACGTCGGGCATGTGGAGAAGTGGCAGCTGGCCCTGGACATGCTGGATGAGACCCGTTCCTGGGGACTGGAGGTGCCGCTGGCCGTCGCGGACGCCGGCTACGGCGACGCCGCCGCGTTCCGGCACGGACTGCAGACCCGCGGCCTGAACTACGTGGTGGGGATCTCCAGCACGCTGTCGGCCCAGAGCGCTGACGCGGTCCCGGTGGCCGAGCCGTACTCGGGGACCGGACGCCCGCCGGTGGCGAAGTATCCCGGCAAGCCGCGGTCGGTGAAGGAGCTGGTCATCGCGGCGGGGCAAAAGGCGGCCATGCCGGTGCAGTGGCGCCAGGGTTCCCGGCCCGGCACCGGCCGCTCGGGCGTGAAGCGGATGTACTCCCGGTTCGTGACCCTGCGGATCCGGCCTGCCGGACGCGAGGTCCGCCAGCACGTCGACGGCCCGGAACTGCCCGTCTGCTGGCTGCTGGCCGAATGGCCCGCCGGTGAGAGCGAGCCGGTGCAGTTCTGGCTGTCCGACCTGCCCGCCGGCATGCCGTTGGCCACGCTGGTCCGCCTCGCCAAGCTCCGCTGGCGCATCGAGCACGACTACCGGGAGATGAAACAGGCCCTGGGACTTGCCCACTTCGAGGGCCGGACCTGGAACGGATGGCACCACCACGTCACCCTCGTCTCCGTCGCGCACGCCTTCTGCACCCTGCAACGACTGGCCCGCACCCCAAAAGATCTGGCGCCGGTCTGAGCCTCTACCAAGTCGTCCGCGAGCTGCAGACACTCCTCGCCCTCTGGACCGGCGCCTGCCCCACCTGCCACCACGCCATACCCATACCGACCTGACCAGGCACTACTAGTGCTGGATTCCTCTTTAGCTGGGTATATGTCCTGGTGGCGGGGTAGTTGAGGGTGCTCGGGGGCGGGTGCTGGGCGATGGTTTTATGGGCA
>NZ_JBIAIQ010000035.1:0-93406 GCF_042871525.1 Streptomyces sp. NPDC005784 | reverse complement strand
TGCAGGGGGGACCCTGTGGGAGAGTAGGACGCCGCCGAACAAATTTTGAAGAAAACCCCCGTACCGGGAAACCGGTAACGGGGGTTTTCTGCGTTCAGGACTATTTCCCCGCAGCCATGACCGTGAATACCCCACACCCCGTACCCCTACCCCGTATTTGTAGGGCCGGGGCTCTTTCGCTGTTCGTCTACAGGCGGCCGGCGGACTTCAGGGCCAGATAGGCGTCCGCGAGGGCCGGCGCCAGATCGTCCGGAGTCGCGTCGACAACGGTGACTCCGCGGCGCCGCAACTGCTCGGCGGTGCGTTGACGGCCGGCTTCGGCCTGGGCCGCCGCAGCTGCCTCGTACACCGCGTCGATGGTTCCCCGAGCCTTCGCCATCTGCGCGATGTGCGGGTCCGCGACCGAGGCCAGCAGAACCGTATGGCGCTGGGTGAGGCCGGACAGCACGGGGAGGAGGCCCTCCTCGACGGGGGCCGCTTCGAGGCTCGTCAGGAGCACGATCAAGGAACGGCGTGGGGCCGTACGCAGGGCTGTGGCGGCGAGGCCGCGGGCGTCCGTCTCGACGAGCTCCGGTTCCAGGCCGGCCATCGCGTTGACCAGGGACGGAAGGACGTCGCCTGCCGCGCGGCCCTGTACGAGGGCGCGTACCCGGCGGTCGTAGGCGAGGAGGTCCACGCGGTCGCCGGCGCGGGAGGCCAGAGCGGCGAGGAGCAACGCCGCGTCCATCGAGGCGTCGAGGCGCGGGGCGTCCCCGACGCGGCCCGCGGAGGTGCGGCCGGTGTCGAGGACCAGAAGGATGTGGCGGTCGCGTTCGGGACGCCAGGTGCGTACGGCGACCGTCGTCCGGCGGGCTGTGGCGCGCCAGTCGATGGAACGGGTGTCGTCGCCGGGAACGTACTCGCGCAGGCTGTCGAATTCCGTGCCCTCACCCCGTGTCAGCACGCTGGTGCGGCCGTCGAGTTCGCGGAGCCTGGCCAGCTTGGAAGGCAGGTGCTTGCGGCTGGTGAACGGGGGCAGGACGCGTACGGCCCAGGGGACTTCGTGACTGCCCTGACGGGAGAACAGACCGAGGGGGCCGAACGAGCGGATCGTGACGCGGTCGGCCTGGCGGTCGCCGCGGCGCGTGGGGCGCAGACGGGTCGTCAGGCGGCGGCGCTCGCCGGCGGGGACCGTCAGGTGGTGACGGGAGGCCTCGACCTCGGTGCCGGGTTCCCAACTGCTCGGCGGCCAGGCGTCGCGGAGGTTCGCGCGCAGAGGGCGGCCGGAGGGATTGGTGACGGTGAGGGTGACGTCCGCGGACTCGCCGAGGCGCACCGAGGTGTCGCCGGAGCGGGTCAGGCCGAGGCGTCGTACGGGAGCCGCGAGGGCGGCATCGCAGGCGCAGGCCAGGGCCAGGGGGGCGTTCACGGCGAGGATGCCAGCCCAGCTGGGCCCCCAGATGCCGACGGGGAGTGCGCCCAGAGCTGCCAGGAGAGCGGCGCGTCCGGTGAGTGCCATCAGCGTGGGACGGGGACGTGGGCGAGGATCGCGTTGATGACGGAGTCGGCCGTCACGCCCTCCATCTCGGCCTCCGGGCGGAGTTGGACGCGGTGGCGGAGGGTGGGCAGGGCCAGGGCTTTGACGTCGTCGGGGATGACGTAGTCGCGGCCGGTCAGCCAGGCCCAGGCGCGGGCCGTGGCGAGGAGGGCCGTCGCGCCGCGCGGGGACACGCCGAGGGTGAGCGACGGCGATTCGCGGGTGGCACGGCAGAGGTCGACGACGTAGCCGGTGATCTCGGGGGAGACCGCTGTTTTGGCGACCGCTGTGCGGGCGGCTTCGAGGTCGGCGGGACCGGCCACGGGGCGCAGGCCCGCGGCGCGCAGGTCGCGCGGGTTGAAGCCCTCGGCGTGGCGGGTGAGGACGTCGATCTCGTCCTGGCGGGAGGGCAGCGGGATCGTCAGTTTGAGGAGGAAGCGGTCCAGTTGGGCCTCGGGGAGCGGATACGTGCCCTCGTACTCGACCGGGTTCTGGGTCGCGGCGACCAGGAAGGGCTCGGGGAGCGGCCTGGGTGTGCCGTCGACCGTGACCTGGCGTTCCTCCATCGCCTCCAGCAGCGACGCCTGGGTCTTGGGAGGCGTGCGGTTGATCTCGTCGGCGAGCAGGAGGTTGGTGAAGACCGGGCCGGGCTGGAAGGAGAACTCGGCGGTGCGGGCGTCGTAGACGAGAGAGCCGGTGACGTCGCTCGGCATGAGGTCGGGCGTGAACTGGACGCGCTTGGTGTCGAGTTCCAGCGCGGACGCGAGCGCGCGGACGAGCAACGTTTTGGCCACTCCGGGGACTCCTTCGAGGAGAACGTGTCCGCGGCAGAGGAGAGCGACGACGAGGCCGGTCACAGCGGGGTCCTGGCCGACCACGGCTTTGGCGATCTCGGTGCGCAGGGCTTCCAGGGAGGAGCGGGCGGTGTCCGCACCTCCGGAATACCCGGCGTACCCGGCGTTGTCAGTGGTCGGGTCCATCATGAAATGCGTACCTCTCTTTCGAGGGCGTCGAGTTGGTCGGCGAGGGAGACGAGGGCCGCGTCGTCGCGGGGCGGTGGTCCGAAGAGGAGCGGGAGCAGGGCCTGTCCGTCGCCGTCGAGACGGGCGGACAGGGCGGGGATCAGGGCTTCGGGCGCATGCGCCTGAGCCGGGGACACGCCGATGAGGGGGGCGAGGCGGGTGCGGGTGGTGGAGCGCAGAGCGGCGGCCGCGCGGTCGCGGGCGTCGGCCTTGCGATAGAGACGGGCGCGGCCTTCGGTGGTTTCGGACGCGCGGATCGCGACGGGAAGCCGCTCGGGTACGAGGGGGCCCATTCGGCGTCCCCGCCACAGCGCGGCCAGGACCACCGCGATGAAGAGCTGCAGCGTGCCCCAGAGCCAGCCCGACGGGAGCAGGTCCAGGAAGCTCTGGCCGCCCGCGTCGGTGGCCGAGTCGTCGGCGAGCGAGGGGAGGTACCAGACCAGATGGGCGCGGGAACCGAGGAGTTGGAGAGCGAGCGAGGCGTTGCCCTGCTCGTCGAGGCGGTCGTTGTAGAGGATGTCGGGGGCGCCGAGCACGACGGTGTCGCCGCTTCCGGAAGCCGCCGGTACACGCAGGAGCGTGGGCAGGCCGTCGCTGGGGTAGCAGGCGTCGACGCCCGGGTCGGTGGCGGTGTAGCGGATGCCGCCCGTGTCGGCGCTGCCCGCTCGCCGGGCGGCGGGCAGGTCGCAGTCGGGGGAGAGAGCCGAGTCGAAGCTGACCGCGGGATCGGCGGTGACTCCTGGGGCGAGGGTGCCGATGGAGGGCGATCCGGGGGAGATCAGGACCGTACTGCCGTCGGAGCGTTCCGTCGTCGTGTGCAGGAGGGTCTGCTGACGCCTGGTCAGCAGATCGGGGGCCGCGATCAGCAGAGTCGTGTCGGGGCCGGCCGCGGCGCGGGCCTCGTCGAGGGTGGTGACCACGCGCGTGGAGACCCCCTGGTCGGCGAGGAGTTGGGCTGTGGCTCGGCTGCCGGAGGGGTCGGCGGAGCGGGGATCGAGGCGGCCGTGCCGGGCGTCCGAGCGGACCGCGGCTATCACGATGGCGGCCACCAGCAGGAGGACGAGCGCGAGGACGACTCCGCGCGCACGTCTCCACAACTGGCGGGCGGTGGGCGAGGCCGAGGTGGAGGTGAGGGTGGCCTCGGTCATGAGGCGGCCCCCTGGCGGCTGTTGCGGGTCGTGTTCCGGTCCGTGCTGTGGGCGCTGTCCATGAGTACGGGTTTGGTGCGCTCCAGGTCGCGGTCGAGCTCGGTGAGGCGCTGGTACGCGCGCGGGTCGCCGGACCGGCCACCGTACGTGATGTCGTCGAAGTCCCGTGCCGCGGCGCGCAGTCGGTCCGTGTGGGAGGGCAGGGTTCGGCTCGCCTCCGCGGCTGCCTCGTCGGCCGTGCGGCCGGGGCGCGGATCGAGCAGCGCGCGTTCCTCCAGGGAGCGGACGATGGCGCGCATCCGCTCCTGGACGGCCTGGTTCCAATGGCCCTGGGCGGCGTGGGCCTCGGCGGCGGCGCGGTGTTCGGCGGCGCTCCTCGGGCGGTCGTCGAAGAGAGTGGCGGACGAGGCGGGGGTGCGGTGCGGAGTGCCCAGGCGCCACCACAGGGCGGCCACGACTGCCACGACCGCGAGGACGATGACGACGAGTCCGAGCATTCCGCCCGGTGTCGCGGCGGAGGCGGCGCCGAACAGTTTGTCGACCCAGTCCCAGAAAGCGTTCAGGGCGCGCTGGACGAGGCCGGGGTCGTTCTCGTGGTACATCCGTTTGGACAGCTCGCGTCGGGCCGCCTCCCGCGCGGGGTCGCGCGGCGTCGTCACCGGCGGTGCGTCGCCACGCGACAGCGCGAGGACGACTGTCGCACCGGTGTGCGGCCCTGCGAGTACCGCTGTGAGAACTCCCCCCGCCCCGTTCACCGCATCAACTCCCTGGTGTGGTGCCGGAGACCCCGGTGCCGTAGCCCTGGACGCCGGCGGCCCGGGCCAGATCGAGGTCGAGGGCCTCGCGGCGGATGCGCTGGTCGATGTACAGGAGCACGGTGACGCCCGCGGTGATCGGGAAGGTGATCATGGATCCGATGACCGAACCGATACCGCTGACGATGAGGAAGGTCCAGCCGAGGTCGCCGCCGGAGCTGTCGAGGAAGCCGGTGAAGCCGTCGCCGCTCAGTGCGGCGGCGATGACGGCGAAGGGGATCACGATGATCGAAGCCAGGATGTTGGCGATGATCGTGGCGAGCAGCTGGATGCCGAACACCCGCCACCAGGAGCCGCGTACGAGTTTCGCGGAGCGGCTCATCGACTTCAGGATGCCCTGCTTCTCCAGCATCAGGGCGGGAGAGGCGAGCGAGAAGCGGATCATCAGCCAGAGGGCGACGACGCCCGCGGCCAAGGCGCCGAGGACGGCGAGCGCGGCACCGGAGTCGTGCGAGCCGGCCGCCACCACGAGCAGACCGGGCAGCGCGCCGAAGCCAAGGATCACGATGGCGATGAGCGGCAGCAGCAAGGTCAGGCCGAACAGCTTGGGCAGCTGCGGACGGGCGTCCCGCCAGGCCTCGTTCGTGGTCACCGGCTTGCCGAGGACGGCACGGCTGGTCACCGAGGTGAGCAGGGCCGTCGCGACGATGGTGCCGAGCAGCGTGATGAGCAGGACGAGACCGGAGCTCAGCATGGTGTCGCCCAGAGCCCGGCTCAGCTCGCCGACGGTGGCGCTCGGGTCGTTCAGGGCGGCCGTGTCGGTGCTGTTGTCCAGGACGAAGCCCTGGAGCAGGATGACGGCGATCTGCGTGATGACGGCGACGGTCAGCGAGATGCCGAGGACCGTGCGCCAGTAGGTGCGCATGGTCGAGACGGCGCCGTCGAGGATCTCGCCGACGCCGAGTGGGCGCAGCGGGATCACGCCGGGCTTGGCGGCGGACGGCTGTCCGCCCCAGTTGCCGCCCCAGCCGACGGGTCCACCGGGGCCGCCGTATCCGGGGCCTCCCCAGCCGACGGGTCCACCGCCCTGGCCGCCTGGGTGCTGACCGCCCCAGCCCGGACGGGGCGGAGCGGGCGGCGGGGTCTGGCCGGGACCTTGTGCGCCGGGAGCGGACCACTGGCCGGGCGGGGGCTGTTCCTTGGACCACTTCGAGGGCTGCTCGGGCTGGTTCGCTCCGCCCTGGTCCGAGGGCTGCGGGGTGCCGGACGGGTCCGGCTCCTCTCCGCCGGAGGGTGCAGATCCGGGCGACGCCCAGCCCGGAGTGTCGTTCATCGTCGCTCCTTCACGGTGCCCGTTCCGCGGTCGCGGCGGCAGGTTGGCAGCCATCGTGTCACGGCGTGCCCGGCAGGGGACCGGCCCCCGTATGGGCTGCACACCTTCAATTGTCCGCCGGGTACGGGGCAGACTGGGCGGATGGCCGATCAGTACGCGCAATCCCGCGAGGACAGCGGGCCGACGGAGATACCTGCGATCCGCTGGCACGAGCCGCCCGAAGGCCCTGTGGTGGTCCTTCTCGACCAGACGCGGCTTCCTGCCGAGGAGGTCGAGCTGGTGTGCACGGACGCGCCCGCGCTGGTGGAGGCGATCGGTGCGCTCGCTGTGCGGGGGGCGCCGCTGCTAGGGATCGCCGGGGCGTACGGCGTCGCGCTCGCCGCCGTACGTGGCTTCGACGTGGACGAGGCCGCCCGTTCGCTGGCCGGTGCCCGGCCGACCGCCGTGAACCTCGGGGCCGGTGTGCGCAGGGCGCAGGCGGCTCACCGGGCGGTGCTCTCCGGGGGCGGCGACGAGGAGGCGGCGGCCGCGGCGGCGCTCGCCGCGGCGCGGGCGCTGCACCGGGAGGACGCCGAGGCCAGCTCACGCATGGCCGAGCACGGGCTGGCGCTGCTCGACGAGCTGCTGCCGGGCGGCGGACACCGGGTGCTCACGCACTGCAACACCGGGGCGCTGGTGTCCGGCGGGGAGGGCACGGCGTTCGCCGTGGCGCTCGCGGCGCACCGGGCGGGGCAGCTGCGGCGGCTCTGGGTGGACGAGACACGGCCGTTGCTGCAGGGGGCTCGCCTGACGGCCTACGAGGCCGCTCGCAGCGGAATGGCGTACACCTTGCTCACGGACAACGCGGCGGGGTCGCTGTTCGCGGCCGGGGAGGTGGACGCGGTGCTGATCGGGGCCGACCGCATCGCGGCCGACGGTTCGGTGGCGAACAAGGTGGGGAGTTATCCGCTCGCGGTGCTGGCCAGGTACCACCATGTGCCGTTCATCGTGGTGGCGCCGGTGACGACTTTCGACCCGGACACGCCCGACGGGGCATCCATCGAGGTCGAGCAGCGCCCCGGCCATGAAGTGACGGAGATCACAGCTCCGCAGGTCCCGGTGGCGGGGGTGGAGCCGGGAGGAGGTATACCTGTGGCACCCCTGGGGACCCAGGCGTACAACCCGGCGTTCGACGTGACGCCGCCGGAGTTGATCACGGCGATCGTCACCGAAGAGGGCGTTGTTTCGCCCGTGACGGCTGAGGCTCTCGCCGAGCTGTGTGACTTGTCACGCCAGGTAACGATTTAGTTAATGGGATGATGTCGTTTATGAAGGGACGAGTCCTTGTCGTCGATGACGACACCGCACTGGCCGAGATGCTCGGCATTGTGTTGCGTGGTGAAGGTTTTGAGCCGTCTTTCGTAGCCGACGGCGACAAGGCGCTGGCCGCTTTCCGCGACGCCAAGCCCGACCTGGTGCTCCTGGACCTGATGCTGCCCGGACGGGACGGCATCGAGGTGTGCCGCCTGATCAGGGCGGAGTCCGGGGTGCCGATCGTGATGCTCACGGCGAAGAGCGACACCGTCGATGTCGTGGTCGGCCTCGAATCGGGCGCCGACGACTACATCGTGAAGCCGTTCAAGCCAAAAGAGCTGGTGGCGCGGATCAGGGCGCGGCTGCGCCGTTCGGAGGAACCGGCACCCGAACAGCTGTCGATCGGCGATCTCGTCATCGACGTCGCCGGTCACTCTGTGAAGCGGGAAGGCATGTCGATCGCGCTGACGCCGCTGGAGTTCGACCTGCTGGTCGCTCTGGCGCGCAAGCCGTGGCAGGTGTTCACGCGTGAGGTACTCCTGGAGCAGGTGTGGGGCTACCGGCACGCGGCGGACACCCGTCTGGTCAACGTGCACGTCCAGCGGCTGCGCTCCAAGGTCGAGAAGGACCCGGAGCGTCCGGAGATCGTGGTGACCGTTCGAGGCGTCGGATACAAGGCAGGACCTAGCTGACATGTCATGGGACAGTGCCGCTTCGGCGTCCGCTGAGCAGGGGGATCGTTCGGGGCGGCCTGTCGGCCGGAAAATGAAGGGCTCCCGCTGGGAGCGGTTCTTCGAAGGAGGACTGCTCCAGGGCGGGGTCCAGGGCAGCCCGGTTCTCCGGCTGCTCATACGCTGGGTGCGTCGTCCGCTGCTGCCCGTGATGCGGCTGTGGCGGCGCAACATCCAGCTCAAGATCGTCGCGACGACGCTGATGATGTCGATGGGCGTCGTCCTGCTTCTCGGCTTCGTAGTGATCGGGCAGGTGCGCAACGGCCTGCTCGACGCCAAGGTGAGGGCCTCGCAGAGCCAGGCCACCGGCGGTTTCGGCGTGGCCAAGCAGCAGGCGGACGCGGCGGCGACGGCGAACGGCGACGACGGCACGGACGCGGACGGTCGCCCGTCCAAGAACGTCAGCCAGTGGATGACCGACCTCGTCGTGTCCCTGTCCAGTGGCGGGCAGGGCGCGTTCGACGTGGTGACGCTCAACTCCACCGCCTCGGGCGACGGCAGCGGCGGCCTCGCACCGCGATCGTCGGGCCAGGTCGACTCGACGGTGAGCATCCCCGAGAACCTGCGCGAACGGCTCGACGAGAGCACCACGGCGGCGCAGAGCTACACCCGAGTCGTCTACAAGGACGGCAAGGAGTCCCAGCCGGCGCTGGTCATCGGCAAGCAGGTCAACGACCCCAACCGGGACGCGTACCAGCTCTACTACCTCTTCCCGCTCACGCAGGAGGAGAAGTCGCTGAGCCTGGTCAAGGGCACCCTCGCGACGGCCGGACTGTTCGTCGTGGTGCTCCTCGGGGCCATCGCCTGGCTCGTGGTGCGCCAGGTCGTCACACCGGTGCGGATGGCGGCCGGGATCGCCGAGCGGCTCTCCGCCGGACGCCTCCAGGAACGTATGAAGGTCACCGGCGAGGACGACATCGCGCGCCTCGGCGAAGCCTTCAACAAGATGGCGCAGAACCTCCAGCTCAAGATCCAGCAGCTGGAGGACCTCTCGCGGATGCAGCGGCGGTTCGTGTCCGACGTGTCGCACGAGCTGCGCACACCGCTGACCACCGTGCGGATGGCCGCCGACGTCATCCACGACGCGCGCGTGGACTTCGACCCGGTCACCGCGCGGTCGGCCGAGCTCCTCGCCGACCAGCTGGACCGCTTCGAGACGCTCCTCGCCGACCTGCTGGAGATCAGCCGGTTCGACGCGGGCGCGGCGGCGCTGGAGGCCGACGCGATCGACCTGAGGGAAGTCGTACGACGGGTGGTCGGCGGAGCCGAGCCGCTCGCCGAGCGCAAGGGCACGCGCATACGCATCAAGGGTGACCAGCAGCCGCTGATCGCCGAGGCGGACGCCCGGCGGGTCGAGCGGGTGCTGCGCAACCTCGTCGTCAACGCCGTGGAGCACGGTGAGGGCAAGGACGTCGTCGTCAAGCTCGCCGCGGCGGGCGGAGCGGTCGCGATCGCGGTCCGCGACTACGGCGTCGGCCTCAAGCCCGGCGAGGCGACCCGGGTGTTCAGCCGTTTCTGGCGGGCCGACCCGGCACGCGCGCGCACCACCGGCGGCACCGGTCTCGGGCTGTCCATCGCCCTGGAGGACGCACGGCTGCACGGCGGCTGGCTGCAGGCCTGGGGCGAGCCGGGCGGCGGTTCGCAGTTCCGGCTGACCCTGCCGCGGACGGCCGACGAGCCGCTCAGGGGATCGCCGATACCGCTGGAGCCCAAGGATTCCCGGCGCAACCGCGGACTCGACGACGCCGGCCTGCCGCACGGCGGCGGTGCCAAGCTGGCCACGGTTCCGGTGCAGCAGCCCGGGGCCGCGACGGCTCCGATACCGCCGCGCGGGGCCATGGCCCCGCGACTGGGCGGGGTCTCGCCCACGGCCGATCCGACAGCGCTGCCGGGCAACGGCGCCCGCGTGGTGCCCCGGCCGGCCGGGGCGCTGCGCCGCCAGGAGGAGACGTCCGGCACCGGCCGGGAACGGACCGCGCAAGAGCGGGGGCGGGACGGCGAGACGCCGGAGGAGCTCGGACATGGGGAGGCATTTCGTGGGCGCTGACCGCAGGGGGAGCGGCGTCCGCGGACGCCGTCCGGTGCGCGTCGTGGTGATCGTTGGCTGTGGAGCCCTGCTGATGGCAGGGTGCGCCTCGATGCCGGACAGCGGGGGTCTGAGCGGGGTGGAGTCCACGCCGCGTCAGGACTCGCAGGTCCGCGTCTACGCCATGCCGCCGCATCCCGGCGCCTCGGCGGCGGAGATCGTGCAGGGCTTCCTGGAGGCGCTGACCAGCGACGACGCCAAGTACGAGACGGCCGGCAAGTACCTCACCGACAGCGCGCGCAAGACGTGGGATCCCTACCGTTCGACGACGGTCCTCGCGGACGCGCCGGAGCCCGTGGCAGCGCCCTCGGGAACCAAGGACGGCAGTCGTGACGTCCTGTTCCGGCTGAGCGGCAGCAAGGTCGCCACGGTGGACGACCGGCACGCGTACGGGCCGGACTCCGGCGGGTACAGCGGTTCGGTGCATCTGACCAGGCTGAAGAGCAACAAGCAGTGGCGCATCGACGGACTGCCGCAGGGTGTCGTGATGGGCACGTCCGACTTCCAGCGCAACTACGTGTCCGTGAACAAGTACTTCTACGCGTCGAACGGCACCTCCGGATCCGGCCGTCCCCTGGGGACCGTCGCCGACCCGGTCTACGTGCGCGCGCAGGTGGACCCGATGACGCAGATCGTGCGCGCGCTCCTGAAGGGGCCCACGAGCTGGCTGGACCCGGTGGTCAGGTCGAGCTTCCCCTCGGGCACGGAACTGAAGAACCGGGATGTGTCGCTGTCTCCCGACGACCGCAACAGCGTCACGGTGCCGCTGAACGCGAAGGCCGACCGGGTCGGAAGCGCCCGGTGCAGGCAGATGGCGGCCCAGCTCCTTCTCACCTTGCGGGATCTGACCCCCACCGGCGTCGACGAGGTGGAGCTCCAGAGGTCGGACGGCTCGCAGCTGTGCGTGCTGAACAAGGCCGGGGCCGAGAGCGTCACTTCGCACGGTACGGGCGAGCACCCGGAGTACCAGTACTTCATCGACCACGACCAGCGGCTCGTACGGATGCCGGGCGGCAACCGTGACAAGAAGCCCGAGCCGGTGCCCGGTGCGCTGGGCGAGGGCGGCAAGAAGCTGCGGGCGGCCGCGGTGTCGCGGGACGAGGGCATCGCTGCCGGAGTGTCGGCCGACGGCCGGAACCTGTACGTCGGGTCGCTGGTGTCGGGCGGTTCGCTCGGCGAGCCGGTGCTGCGGAGCCAGGGCCGGACGGCGGACGACCGCCTGACGACGCCCAGCTGGGACGCGCGGGGAGACCTGTGGGTGGCCGACCGCGACCCGAAGAACCCCCGGCTGCTCCTGCTGCAGAAGGGCGCGGGCGAGCCCATCGTCGTTCAGGCGCCGGAGCTCGACGGGCGCGTCGAGGCGGTGCGGGTGGCCGCCGACGGCGTGCGCATCGCCCTGATCGTCGAGAAGGACGGCAAGAGCTCGCTGCAGATCGGACGCGTCGAGCGGTCCAAGTCCGGGGAGCCCGTCGGCGCGTACATCTCCGAACCGCGCTCTGTCGCACCCCAGCTGGAGGAGGTCACGGCCATGTCCTGGGCCGGGGACAGCCGCCTCGTGGTGGTCGGCAGCCAGAAGGGCGGCGTGCAGCAGATGCAGTACGTCCAGGTCGACGGCTCCACCCCGCTGGGCACCTCGCCCTCCGCGCTCGCCAACGTGAAGGAGATCGCCGCGTCCGAGGACGAGCAGCTGCCGCTGGTGGCGCACTCGGAGACGGACGGGATCGTGCGGCTGTCGGCGGGGGAGCAGTGGCAGAAACTGGTTCAGGACGGGACGGCGCCGGTCTACCCCGGGTAGCGCCGTGTGTTTCTCGGCGGTGGGCCCGTCCGGTTTCCGGGCGGGCCCACCGCCGTTTCGCGGCGGTCGGTACCCGTCCGCTGTCCCTGTGCCCGGCTTGTCGTCCTCAGGCCCCTGTGGCCCTCCGCCCTGCCGTCCGTCCTCCGCCCTGTCGTCCCTCCCTTCCGCGCCCTGTCGTACGCCCGGGCACGGTTGCTCCCGGAGTTGTCCACAGGCGGCTTTCCGCGGTTTTCCACAGGGGTGGCCGAGCGGGCCGCGCGTTGGCACAGTGGTGGCCATGCGGGGGTGGTGGCAGGACCTCACGGATCTGGTGCTGCCGGCCGAGTGCGGAGGCTGTGGGAGGCCTCGCGCGGTGCTCTGCCCCGAGTGCCGTGCAGCCCTGAGCGGGGCCGCTCCGTGCCGGGTGCGGCCGGTGCCCGAGCCGGCGGGGCTGTCCGTGGTGCACGCGGCGGCTCCCTACGAGGACGAGGTGCGGGCCGTGCTCCTCGCCCACAAGGAACGGGGTGCCCTGGCACTGGCGGCACCCCTGGGAGTGGCCCTCGCGGGGGCCGTGCGGGCAGGTCTGGGGCCGGTACGACGTCCTGGTCCGGCCGGGCGGCCGACGGCTCCGGAGGGGCGGCTGAGGCTCGGGAAGGGGGAAGCGTGGGGCGAGCGGGACAGGTCGGAGACCGGTGGTGCGATGGTCGGGGCGACCGGGACGGGAGACGGGCCCGTGCTGCTCGTACCCGTGCCATCGGCGCGGCGGGCGGTTCGGGCGCGGGGGCATGATCCGGCGCGGCGGATCGCGCTCGCGGCGGCGGGCGAGCTGAGGCGCGCGGGAACGCCGGCCCGGGTGCTCGGTGTGCTGCGGCAGCGACGTGCCGTGGCCGACCAGTCGGGGCTGGACTCCCGGCAGCGGCTGGAGAATCTGGCGGGCGCCCTGGAGGTCGTCGCCGGAGGTGAGCGGCTGCTGGCCGAAGGAGGCCGGGTCGTACTGGTGGACGACCTGATGACGACGGGGGCGACGTTGGCGGAGGCGGCGCGGGCCGTACGGGCAGCTCAGTCGGGTGTGCGCGCGCTGCGATGGACGGGTGAGAGGACGGGACGGGCCGAGGTGTACGGGCGGAACGCGGGTAGGGAGCAGGCCGGAGGAACGAGCGGTGACACGGTCTGCTCGGCCGTGGTCGCCGCACCGCCGGCCGCTTTCGAAAAAAACCGGAACTGACCAAGAACTTGCATCGTTGCAGGTAATGAGTGGGTCAATTCACCTGAACGGAGGTACGTATCAGTAGAGGGTGACGACATCCGTCTGGGCGAGATATGTTCGGTTGTGAGGCAATGGCGCAGGCCGTACCTCGCGCATCCGAGTGCCGAACCGCGGGTTTCCAGCAATCACCCGCATCGGTTGGGGTGGAGATCTTGTCCTTGGGGGAGGAGGAGGTGAAAGTCACCGAGTCCGAGGCTCCGGTGCTCACCGGGGCCTGGTGCAAAAGGGAGATGCTCCGCCAGTGGAGCGGGGCTATCCGGGAACGGAGTTCTGCGTGGACATCGTCGTCAAGGGCCGCAAGACCGAGGTGCCCGAGCGGTTCCGCAAGCACGTGGCCGAGAAGCTGAAGCTGGAGAAGATCCAGAAGCTCGATGGCAAGGTGATCAGCCTCGACGTCGAGGTGTCCAAGGAGCCCAACCCCCGACAGGCCGACCGCAGTGACCGAGTGGAGATCACGCTCCACTCCCGCGGACCGGTGATCCGGGCGGAGGCAGCGGCAAGCGACGCGTATGCAGCACTCGACCTGGCCGCGGACAAGCTCGAGGCCCGGCTGCGCAAGCAGCACGACAAGCGCTACACCCGCCGTGGCAACGGCAGGATCTCGGCAGCCGAGGTCGCCGACGTCGTCCCTGGTGCCGCGACCCTGAACGGCAACGGCAGCGTCGTCCACGACGAGGAGCCGGACGCCGTGCCCACCAAGAAGATCGGCTCTCTCGAGATCATGGGCGAAGGCCCCTGTGTCGTCCGCGAGAAGACCCACGTGGCCGCACCGATGACGCTCGACCAGGCGCTCTACGAAATGGAGCTGGTCGGGCACGACTTCTACCTCTTCGTCGACTCCGAGACAAAGGAGCCCAGCGTCGTCTACCGGCGGCACGCGTACGACTACGGCGTA
Organism: Streptomyces sp. NPDC005784; assembly: GCF_042871525.1. Classification (NCBI taxonomy): domain Bacteria; kingdom Bacillati; phylum Actinomycetota; class Actinomycetes; order Kitasatosporales; family Streptomycetaceae; genus Streptomyces; species Streptomyces sp. NPDC005784. The sequence goes on along the minus strand of NZ_JBIAIQ010000035.1, from coordinate 79,586 downwards.
ATCCACCTCAGTACGGACCCGATGGTCACCCAGGGCGGAGCGGACGCGCCGGGCGGCGCGCTCGGCGGCTGACCATCCCCGGTGACGGCTGAGCCGGTGCCCCTGGAACGCGAGTGCGCCCCCAGGGGCACCGGTGTGCGACCACTTCACGTCCCGCTCTGTCCCCCCGCCGACGGCCGGGCATGGAATCATGGCCGGACCGGCCCAACCGGTGGGCCGTTGCCTTGGGTTGGCGATGGCACGGAAACACGGGCCACGGCCTTCAGGGGGAGGAACGATGGCGGACAGCTTCGGACCGATGCGTGCCGGTGATGCCGACGACGGAGTCGTCGCCACCGGCCTGGACGTGGGCTCTTCACGCAAGGAGCCCATCCGGGTCCTCGTCGTGGACGACCACGCCCTCTTCCGCCGCGGTCTGGAGATCGTGCTCGCGGCCGAGGAGGACATCCAGGTCGTCGGCGAGGCAGGGGACGGGGCGGAGGCGGTCGACAAGGCTGCCGACCTGCTGCCCGACATCGTGCTGATGGACGTACGGATGCCCAAGCGCGGCGGTATCGAGGCGTGCACCTCCATCAAGGAGGTGGCCCCCAGCGCGAAGATCATCATGCTGACGATCAGTGACGAGGAGGCCGACCTCTACGACGCGATCAAGGCCGGTGCGACCGGGTATCTCCTCAAGGAGATCTCCACGGACGAGGTGGCCACGGCCATTCGCGCGGTGGCCGACGGCCAGTCGCAGATCAGCCCGTCGATGGCGTCGAAACTCCTCACCGAGTTCAAGTCGATGATCCAGCGGACGGACGAGCGCCGGCTGGTGCCCGCGCCGCGGCTCACCGATCGCGAGCTGGAGGTCCTCAAGCTCGTGGCCACGGGGATGAACAACCGCGACATCGCCAAGGAACTGTTCATCTCCGAGAACACCGTGAAGAACCATGTACGCAACATCCTGGAGAAGCTGCAGCTGCACTCCAGGATGGAAGCGGTGGTGTACGCGATGCGGGAGAAGATCCTCGAGATCCGCTAGACGTCACTCGAATGGCCTGGCCGGGCGTCCCCCGAAGACGCCGCCGGGTGCCACCCGAGGACTCCGCCAGGTGCCACCCGAGGACTCCGTAAGACATCACCCCAGGATGCGGACGAGCTCCGCTATGAGCGGCTCGCGCAGATCCGGGGCTTCCACCCGCTCGACCCGCACCTCCGTGCAGTCCACCCAGCTCGCGGCCTCCGCCAGGGCCTGAGCCACCGCCGGGACCGCCTTGGCGCCGTCCAGGGTGACCTGCTTGGCGACCAGCGTGCGGCCCTCCCGGGCCGGGTCCACCCGGCCGACTAGCCGGCCGCCGGCGAGGACCGGCATCGCGAAGTAGCCGTGGATACGCTTCGGCTTGGGTGTGTACGCCTCCAGGCGGTGCGTGAAATCGAAGATCCGCTCCGTGCGCGCCCGCTCCCAGACGAGGGAGTCGAACGGCGACAGGAGCGTCGTACGGTGACGGCCGCGCGGGGTCGTCTCCAGCGCCACCGGGTCCGCCCACGCGTCTCCCGCCGGTCTTCCGCCGAGGCTTCGGGCGCCGCCCTTTCCGGCGGCGGGCCTGCCCCAGCCCTCCACCGTCACGGGGACCAGGCCCGAGTCCGCGATCACTGCGTCGACCTGCTCCAGCTTGAGGCGGTGGTAGTCGGCGATGTCCGCGCGGGTGCCGACGCCGAGAGACTGGCCGGCAAGGCGGACGAGGCGGCGCAGGCACTCCGCGTCGTCCAGCTCGTCGTGAAGCAGCTGCTTGGGGATGGCGCGCTCCGCGAGGTCGTAGACCCGCTTCCAGCCGCGCCGCTCCACGCAGACCACCTCGCCGTACATCAGCGCGCGTTCGACGGCGACCTTGGTGCCCGACCAGTCCCACCACTCGCTGGTCTTCTTCGCCCCGCCCAAGTCCGTGGCCGTGAGGGGGCCTTCGGCGCGCAGCTGCTTGACGACCTGGTCGTAGGCGCCGTCGGGCAGGTCGTGGTTCCAGTGCGGGCGGGCACGGTAGGCGCGGCGGCGGAACGCGAAGTGGGGCCACTCCTCCACGGGCAGGATGCAGGCCGCATGGGACCAGTACTCGAACGCGTGCGGTGCCGGGGGTGTGTCGGCGGGCGGCGCGGACGTCCAGTAGGCCTGCTCGACGGTCTTGCGGCCGACGGCGCCGAGACGGGCGTACGGAATCAGCTCGTGGGAGCGGGCGAGGACGGAGATCGTGTCGAGCTGGACCGCGCCGAGGTGCCGCAGGACTCCGCGGACGCCCGCCCCGCGGTCCGGGGCGCCCAGGAGACCCTGCGCCCGCAGGGCGATGCGGCGGGCTTCGTCCGCGGAGAGTTCGGCGGTGGGACGCGGGAGACTCGTCATGCCCACACGTTAGGCCGTGCCACTGACAACGGGGGACGGGTGGGGCGACCGCCCCGACGCGGGTGCCGGAACCGGCGCCGGGAGCGGGAGCCGGGAGCCGACGTCCGGAACCGGCGCGGGCCCCGGTACGGCCCTCATCTGGCCGGCAGGTACGGCGCCGTCGACGGGAGGCCCAGGTCCGACGGGAGCAGCGAGCCCACCCAGCAGTCCCTGCGTACGCCCTTGTTGTTGATGGCGGAGCGGAGAGTCCCCTCGATGGTGAAACCGGCGCGTTCGGCGACCGCGCGGGAGCCGGTGTTGCCGACCTCGGCCCGCCATTCGACCCGGTCGACGGACAGGTCGGTGAAGGCCCAGCGGGAGGCGGCGACAGCGGCTTCGGCGATGTAGCCGTTGCCGCGGTGCTCCTTCGTCGCCCAGTAGCCGACCTCGCCGACGCCCAGGGAGCGCATGGTGATGGAGAGCATGCCCACCAGCTCCCCGGAGGGGAGGAAGACACCGAAGGCGAAGGCGGCGCCGTCCGCCCAGCCCTCGGGCACTATCTGGTCCGTGAAGCCCGTCGCGTGCTCACGCAGATAGGGCGACGGGATCGTGGTCCAGCGCTGGATGTCGGGATCCTGGGCCGCCTCGTAGACGGCGTCGGTGTCGGCCACGCCCACGGCGCGCAGGACGAGACGGTCGGTGGTCAGCGTGACGGGGTCCATCGGCCGATTCTGCTCGGGCATCCGGAAGGACGCCATTCCTTTGCCCTGAGTGAAGGGTTCGCTACTTTTCGCTGTGAGGACGCGGCACCTTCGGTAACCCCTGCCCGTTGTCCTAGTGGCTGTCACGGGCAGACCTCCCGGCGCGGTGTCGTCCTCGCTTACGATGGCCGTTGCTCAAGCTGTGATTTGAAACTGTCATTGAAACCGACCGTCCCAGGCCCGACCGGCAAGGAGACAAACCCCCGTGTCCGTCCTCTCAAAGATCATGCGTGCAGGCGAAGGCAAGATCCTGCGCAAACTGCACCGCATCGCGGACCAGGTCAACTCCATCGAAGAGGACTTCGTCAACCTCTCCGACGCCGAGCTGAGGGCCCTCACCGATGAGTACAAGCAGCGGTACGCCGACGGCGAAAGCCTCGACGACCTGCTGCCCGAGGCCTTCGCCACCGTCCGTGAGGCTGCCAAGCGCGCTCTTGGCCAGCGCCACTACGACGTGCAGATGATGGGTGGCGCCGCGCTCCACCTCGGCTATGTCGCGGAGATGAAGACCGGTGAGGGCAAGACCCTCGTCGGCACCCTGCCCGCGTATCTGAACGCGCTCTCCGGAGCCGGTGTCCACCTCATCACGGTCAACGACTACCTGGCCGAGCGCGACTCCGAAATGATGGGCCGCGTCCACAAGTTCCTCGGCCTCGAAGTCGGCTGCATCCTCGCCAACATGACTCCGGCCCAGCGCCGCGAGCAGTACGCGTGCGACATCACGTACGGCACGAACAACGAGTTCGGCTTCGACTACCTGCGCGACAACATGGCGTGGGCCCAGGACGAACTCGTCCAGCGCGGCCACAACTTCGCGATCGTCGACGAGGTCGACTCCATCCTCGTCGACGAGGCCCGTACGCCGCTGATCATCTCCGGCCCGGCGGACCAGGCCACCAAGTGGTACGGCGACTTCGCCAAGCTGGTCACCCGCCTCAAGAAGGGTGAGCCCGGCAACTCCCTGAAGGGCATCGAGGAGACCGGCGACTACGAGGTCGACGAGAAGAAGCGCACCGTCGCCATCCACGAGCCCGGCGTCGCCAAGGTCGAGGACTGGCTGGGCATCGACAACCTCTACGAGTCGGTGAACACCCCGCTCGTCGGTTACCTGAACAACGCCATCAAGGCGAAGGAACTGTTCAAGAAGGACAAGGACTACGTCGTCATCGACGGCGAAGTCATGATCGTCGACGAGCACACCGGCCGTATCCTCGCCGGCCGCCGTTACAACGAGGGCATGCACCAGGCGATCGAGGCGAAGGAAGGGGTGGACATCAAGGACGAGAACCAGACGCTCGCCACGATCACCCTCCAGAACTTCTTCCGCCTCTACAAGCGCCACGACCACAACGGCAAGGAAATGCCCGGTCTCTCCGGCATGACCGGTACGGCGATGACCGAGGCCGCCGAGTTCCACCAGATCTACAAGCTCGGCGTCGTCCCGATCCCGACCAACAGGCCGATGGTCCGCAAGGACCAGTCCGACCTGATCTACCGCACCGAGGTCGCGAAGTTCGAGGCGGTCGTCGACGACATCGCCGAGAAGCACGAGAAGGGCCAGCCGATCCTGGTCGGCACCACCTCGGTCGAGAAGTCCGAGTACCTCTCGCAGCAGCTCTCCAAGCGCGGTATCCAGCACGAGGTGCTGAACGCGAAGCAGCACGACCGAGAGGCGACGATCGTCGCCCAGGCCGGCCGCAGGGGCGCCGTCACGGTCGCCACGAACATGGCCGGCCGCGGTACGGACATCAAGCTCGGCGGCAACCCGGACGACCTCGCCGAGGCGGAGCTGCGCCAGCGCGGCCTCGACCCCGAGGAGCACATCGAGGAGTGGGCGCACGCCCTGCCCGCCGCCCTCGAGCGTGCCGAGAAGGCGGTCAAGGCGGAGTTCGAAGAGGTCAAGGACCTCGGCGGCCTCTACGTGCTCGGCACCGAGCGCCACGAGTCGCGGCGTATCGACAACCAGCTGCGCGGTCGTTCCGGCCGTCAGGGCGACCCGGGCGAGTCCCGGTTCTACCTCTCCCTGGGCGACGACCTGATGCGCCTCTTCAAGGCACAGATGGTCGAGCGCGTCATGTCGATGGCGAACGTGCCGGACGACGTGCCGATCGAGAACAAGATGGTCACCCGTGCCATCGCGTCCGCCCAGTCGCAGGTCGAGCAGCAGAACTTCGAGACCCGCAAGAACGTTCTGAAGTACGACGAGGTGCTCAACCGGCAGCGCGAGGTCATCTACGGCGAGCGCCGTCGCGTCCTGGAGGGCGAGGACCTCGAGGAGCAGATCCAGCACTTCATGGACGACACCATCGACGCCTACATCGGGGCCGAGACCGCCGAGGGCTTCGCCGAGGAGTGGGACCTCGACCGGCTGTGGGGCGCCTTCAAGCAGCTCTACCCGGTGAAGGTCACCGTCGATGAGATGGAGGAGACTGTCGGCGACCGTGCCGGTCTGACCGCCGAGTTCATCTCCGAGTCCATCAAGGACGACATCCACGACCAGTACGCGGCCCGTGAGGAGCAGCTCGGCTCCGAGATCATGCGAGAGCTGGAGCGCCGGGTCGTGCTGTCGGTCCTGGACCGCAAGTGGCGCGAGCACCTCTACGAGATGGACTACCTCCAGGAGGGCATCGGCCTGCGTGCGATGGCCCAGAAGGACCCGCTGGTCGAGTACCAGCGCGAGGGCTTCGACATGTTCGGCGCCATGATGGACGGCATCAAGGAGGAGTCCGTCGGCTACCTGTTCAACCTGGAGGTCCAGGTCGAGCAGCAGGTCGAGGAGGTCCTGGTCGAGGACTCCGCGCCGTCCCTCGCCAAGAAGGAAGCGGTCCCCGCGGGTGGGATGCGACCCGAGATCCGCGCCAAGGGGCTCGACGCCCCGCAGCGGCCGGACCGGCTGCACTTCTCCGCGCCGACCGTGGACGGCGAGGGTGGCGTCATCGAGGGTGACTTCGCCAGCGACGACGAGCCGGTGCGCTCCGAGGCGGACGGCCTCACGCGCGCGGAGCGCCGCAAGGCGCAGAAGGGCGCGGCGCGTCGCCGCAAGAAGTGAGTGAGGGTCGCGGGTGGCCGGTGACTGCCGCCGCCCGCGACCGGTAACGCGGGAAGGGCCGGGCACCTGGTGCCCGGCCCTTCGCGTTTCCCGAGGCCACGAGACCGGAGCCGTTCAGTCCTTCGGGTGGGGCATGTTCAGTCCTTCGGGTGGGGCATACGGGGGCCGCCGAGTTCGATCGCTGTGCAGCGCCAGCGGAGGTCGGGGCCCTGCTCCAGCCGGAAGGCCATGGCGCGGAGCTGGTCGCCTGCGCCGATGCGGGCGAAGGCCTCGACGGCGCCGGGGCGCGCGACGTAGTAGCCGATGTCCCGCACGACGGGGCGGGCGCCGCGGGTGCGGAGGGGGCCGCGTTCGGCGAGCCAGGCGAGTTCGTCGTAGGCGCGGCCCGCGGTGTGGCGCAGCATGCAGTGGACGGGGCGCGCACCGCTCAGTACGGCCAGCAGACGCTCGGCGAAGACGTCGGTGGGACGGAGCTGGGGAGCGGGGCGCCGAGTCGCTTCGGCGGATGTCGTGGCGAGCGGCCGGGCCCCGCCACGCGCGGTCGCCGGGGACCGGCTGCCGGCCGGTCCCCCCGACGGGTGGCCCGTGCTGTGTGCCGCCGTCGGATCGCCGGTGGCTGGTGCCGCTGCCGCCGACGAGCGGCTTCCGGCCGCCACCGCCGCCGCTGCCGCCTCGCCCGTGGCCCTGCCCGGTACCGCGTCCGGTCGGCCCGTGGCCAGGTCTGCCGCGTCAGGGCGGCCCTTCGCCGGGGACGGGCGGGTCGGAGGCTGTGAGGGTGCCACGGCGTTCGTGGGGCGTGCGGGGGACGAGCCCGTGTCCTGTGGCGGGCTGCCGCCCGGGGGCCTGGTGGGGGTGCCCGAGCCCGGGGTGCGGGGTGGGGTGCTGCCGGGGCGGCGGGTGTCCTGACGGCCGGGCGGACGGGTGCCCGGGTGGCGCCCTGTCCTGGTCATCACCTTGTTCATACGTCGTCCCCGCTCGTCGTTGGGCCGATTGATACCGGTCGGTAACTTTCGTGTTGGGGATCTTGTACGAGGCGGGAACGGGGCCGCGCAAGGACGGCGGGCGCGCGTCGCGGCGGCCGGAGAGTTCACCTATCAGGGTTGCCGGGAGGGGCAGGACCCTTGGCGGCAAAGGGGAGCGCCGGGTGAATCGCGGGCCCGGAGTTGACGCTGCGGAGGGCGCGGCCGGGAACTCGAAAGGGGACGCCCGCACGTATCCTGAAGGCCCTCCCCGGAGGCGCGGGAACGCCCTCCCCGGAGGCGCGGGAACGCCCTCCCCGGAGTGCTCGGACTGCGTGACCCTCGGAGCCCCGACTACGAAAGCGGCCAGCCATGCGCGTCTACGTCCCCCTGACCCTCTCCGGTCTCGCCGAGGCGTACAAGACGGGAGAGCTGGAGGCGGGGCCGTTCGTCGCGTACGCGGTCACACCCGCCTTGCGCGAGTGGTACCTCTCCGACGACATCGAGGAACTGGAGTACGCGGCGCTGAGCCGTGCCGCGCTGGCCTCGCTGCGGCTCCTGGCGGTCGATCCGGGGGCCGTACGGCGCCGGGTCGTCGTCGCGGTCGACGTTCCGGACCGGGCCGCGGCCGCCGACCCCGACCGGGGGCTCGACCCCTCGGCGCTCGGCGAGGTGCGGGTCTCCCAGGATGTGCCGCTCTCCAAGGCGGCCGCCGTGCACGTCGACTCGGTGGACGCCGAGGCGGATGTGACCGCGGCGGCGGACGCGCTGGGCGCGGCGGACGTAGGGGACGACGACGCGCAGTTCGTGGTCGACGGGGCCGAGGACCACGTACTGCTGTGGTTCGCCACGCAGGAGATTCCCAACCTGGTCGGACTCGGGGAGTAACCGCCCGGTTTCCGCCCGCGATGAAGTGTTGTCAGTGGCGGCGGGTACTTTCTTGGTATGGGGAAGCAAGGAAACGCGCACATTGTGTGGGACTGGAACGGCACGCTGTTCCACGACAATGACGCGATCATCGGGGCGACGAACGCGGCATTCGCCGAACTGGGTCTTGAGCCGATCACGCTGGAGCGGTACCGGACGTTGTACTGCGTGCCCGTGCCGAAGTTCTACGAGCGGCTGATGGGTCGGCTGCCCACGGACGCCGAGTGGCAGATCATGGACGACACGTTCCAGCGGTACTACACGGAGCACCGCAGAGCGTGCGAGCTCACCGCCGGGGTGCCCGCACTGCTCGCCGGCTGGGAAGCGGCGGGTCGCAGTCAGTCACTCCTGAGCATGTACGGGCACGAGGAACTGGTTCCGCTGGTGCGGGGCTTCGGGATCGAGCCGCACTTCGTACGGGTCGACGGGCGGACCGGGCCCTCCGGCGGCAGCAAGGCCGAGCACATGGTGCGGCACCTCGGGGCGATCGCGGGGGTCGAACCGGCCCGCGTGGTGGTGATCGGCGACGCCGTGGACGACGCGATGGCCGCCCGGCATGTCGGGGCCGGGGCGGTTCTCTACACCGGGGGTTCCCACAGTCGCGCCAGCCTGGAGGAGGCCGGCGTTCCCGTGGTGGACAGCCTGGAGGAGGCCGTCGAGGAGGCCGGGCGACTGGCGGCCTGAGCGCCTGCCCAGACGTTGGCTGGAGGTCTGTCCAGGCGCCGGCCTGAAGGTCTGTCCAGAGGCCGGCCTGAAGGTCTGCCCAGACGCCTGCCTGGAGGTCTGTCCAGAAGCCTGCCTGAGGTCTGGCCAGGAGCTCGCTGGAAGGTCTGCGCCGGAGGGCTTGCCACGAGGGGCGGTCCGGGAGCCGCACGAAAGCCGCGCGGGGGGCCGTGTGCCAGGCCCCCCCGCGGCCGTGCCCGTCAGTTCACCGGGGCCTTCGAGCGCAGCACCTTGAGGAACTCGCGCATCCAGGCGGAGTGGTCCGGCCAGGCGCGGGCGGATACCAGGGTGCCGTCGACGACGGCCTCCGCGTCCTGGAAGGTCGCGCCCGCCGCCTGCATGTCGAGTTCGAGCGCGGGGTAGGCCGTGACCCGGCGGCCGCTCAGGCTGTCGACGGCCGCGGTCAGCAGGGGACCGTGGCAGATCTGGGCCACCGGCTTGTCCGCGTCGAAGAAGGCCTTCAGGATCTTGCGGAGTTCGAGGTCGTTGCGGAGGTACTCCGGGGCGCGTCCGCCGGGGATGACCAGGGCGACGTACGCGCCCGGGTCGACCTCCGCGAACGCGAGGTCCGCGGGCCAGGTGTAGCCGAGCTTCTCGGTGTAGGTGTCGAAGCCGGGCTCGAAGTCGTGGATCACGAACTGCAGCTTCTTGCGGGTGGGGGCCGCGATGTGGACCTCGTAACCCTCCTCGCGCAGCCGCTGGTAGGGGTAGAGGACTTCCAGTGACTCCGCCGCGTCGCCGGTGACAATGAGGATCTTCGCTGCCATGGTGCTGCGCTCCCGTCGGCCGTCCTTGCGCGTTCCGTTCGCCGTCCCGGTCAACCTGCCTCCGGGGGAGGTGCTTGCCAAGGGGCAGAACACTGCCCGTAGGACGACGGTAGCCCGCAGTCGGCCCACACTGCATGCCATCGCCCCATTCGTCCCTGTGCATAGTGTCAAAGTTCCACCCCCGGTTTTGTACACATACGGCTCATGACGACTCCCGGGTCGGGGGCGATAGCCTGGTGGCGTGATCAGCGCGATATCTCGCGGGGGCATCGTCGCCCCTGCCCCGCGCCCGGAGCGCACGGACGACATCCGTGACCGGGCGGCAATCGCTGATCTTCACGGGCGGGACGGGATCATGGCGACGGCCGTATGCGCGAGCGGAAACGCGGCGAGCGCCGGCGGCAACGCACTCCGTACGTCGATGGCACCCCGGGAACGGACGTCGCCGAGAGCAGCGTCACAGTCTCCGGGGCCGTCGAGAATGGCCGATACCCCCTCGCCCATCTCACCTTGCGGCATAGCGTCGAAGCAGACCGGACACCCCGCGTCACGGCGTTGCGTCGGAAGCGACGAGACCGCACTTCCTTCAACGTCACGCAACGGCGCGCGACAGGAGCCAGAGGACAATGCAGACCAAGCTGGACGAAGCCAAGGCCGAGCTGCTCGAACGGGCCGCCCGGGTAGCTGAGAACAGCCCGGTCGGGGGGCACCTACCGACTGGGACGACGGGCGAGGGCACCCCCGACCGGGACACCGTGCTCGCGTTCCTCCAGCGCTACTACCTGCACACGGCCCCGGAGGACCTCAGCGACCGCGACCCGGTCGATGTCTTCGGAGCGGCCTTCTCCCACTACAGACTGGCCGAGAACCGCCCGCAGGGCACGGCCAACGTGCGCGTGCACACGCCCACCGTCGAGGAGAACGGCTGGACCTGCAGCCACTCCGTCGTCGAGGTGGTCACCGACGACATGCCCTTCCTCGTCGACTCGGTGACCAACGAGCTGTCCCGCCAGGGCCGCGGCATCCACGTCGTCATCCACCCGCAGTTCGTCCTGCGGCGCAACCTCACCGGCGAGCTCATCGAGGTGCTGCCCACGCGGCCCTCCGTCGAGGAGCTGCCGCACGACGCGCACGTCGAGTCGTGGATCCACGTCGAGATCGACCGGGAGACCGACCGGGCCGATCTGAAGCAGATCACCGCGGACCTGCTGCGCGTCCTGTCCGACGTGCGTGAGGCCGTCGAGGACTGGGAGAAGATGCGCGACGCGGCGCTGCGGATCGCGGAGGAGCTCCCGAAGGAGCCGACCGCCGACGATCTGCGCGACCAGGAGGTCGAGGAGGCCCGTGAGCTGCTGCGCTGGCTCTCCGGCGACCACTTCACCTTCCTCGGGTACCGCGAGTACCAGCTGCACGACGACGACTCGCTGGCCGCCGTCCCCGGCACCGGACTCGGCATCCTGCGTTCCGACCCGCCGCACGGCGGCGACGACAGCCACCCCGTCAGCCCGTCCTTCGAGCGGCTGCCCGCGGACGCCCGCGCCAAGGCCCGCGAGCACAAGCTGCTGATCCTGACCAAGGCGAACAGCCGGGCCACCGTGCACCGGCCGTCGTACCTGGACTACGTCGGGGTCAAGAAGTTCGACGAGAACGGTGACGTCATCGGGGAGCGCCGCTTCCTGGGCCTGTTCTCCTCCGCCGCGTACACCGAGTCCGTGCGCCGGGTGCCCGTCGTCCGCCGCAAGGTCGAGGAAGTCCTGCGCGGCGCCGGGTTCTCGCCCAACAGCCACGACGGGCGCGACCTCCTCCAGATCATGGAGACGTACCCGCGCGACGAGCTGTTCCAGACCCCCGCCGACGAGCTCCGGGCGATCGTCACGTCCGTCCTGTACCTCCAGGAGCGGCGCCGGCTGCGTCTCTACCTGCGCCAGGACGAGTACGGGCGCTACTACTCGGCGCTCGTCTACCTTCCGCGCGACCGCTACACCACCGGTGTGCGCCTGCGGATCATCGACATCCTCAAGGAAGAGCTCAACGGCACCAGCGTCGACTTCACGGCCTGGAACACCGAGTCGATCCTGTCCCGGCTGCACTTCGTGGTCCGCGTCGAGCCGGGCACCGAGCTGCCGCAGCTCTCCGACTCCGACAAGGAGCGCATCGAGGCGCGACTCGTCGAGGCCGCCCGCTCCTGGGCCGACGGCTTCGCGGAGGCGCTGACCGCCGAGTGCGGCGAGGAGCGCGCCGCCGAACTGCTGCGCCGGTACGGCAACGCCTTCCCCGAGGGCTACAAGGCCGATCACTCCCCGCGCTCCGCCGTCGCCGACCTGGTCCACCTCCAGGCACTCGGCAAGGAGCCCAGCAGGGACTTCGCGCTCAGCCTGTACGAGCCGGTGGGCGCGGCACCCGGCGAGCGTCGTTTCAAGATCTACCGCACCGGCGAGCAGGTCTCGCTCTCGGCGGTCCTGCCCGCCCTGAACCGCATGGGCGTCGAGGTCACCGACGAGCGGCCGTACGAACTGCGCTGCTCGGACCGTACGACCGCGTGGATCTACGACTTCGGGCTGCGCCTGCCCAAGTCCCTGAACGGCAACGGCGACTCCCTCGGCGACGACGGACGCGAGCGGTTCCAGGAGGCCTTCGCCGCCACCTGGACCGGACAGGCCGAGAACGACGGCTTCAACGCCCTCGTGCTGAGTGCCGGGCTGACCTGGCGGCAGTCGATGGTGCTGCGCGCCTACGCGAAGTACCTGCGCCAGGCCGGTTCCACCTTCAGCCAGGACTACATGGAGGACACCCTCCGGAACAACGTCCACACCACTCGGCTGCTCGTCTCGCTGTTCGAGGCGCGGATGTCGCCGGAGCGCCAGCGCGCCGGCGTCGAGCTGACCGACGCCCTGCTGGAGGAGCTGGACGCCGCGCTCGACCAGGTCGCCTCGCTGGACGAGGACCGGATCCTGCGGTCCTTCCTCAACCTGATCAAGGCGACCCTTCGCACGAACTTCTTCCAGCAGGCGGTCGGCGGCAAGCCGCACGAGTACGTCTCCATGAAGTTCGACCCGACGGCCATCCCGGACCTCCCGGCGCCGCGCCCGGCGTTCGAGATCTGGGTGTACTCGCCGCGCGTCGAGGGTGTGCACCTGCGCTTCGGCAAGGTCGCGCGCGGCGGTCTGCGCTGGTCCGACCGGCGTGAGGACTTCCGCACGGAGATCCTCGGCCTGGTCAAGGCCCAGATGGTGAAGAACACCGTCATCGTGCCGGTCGGCGCCAAGGGCGGCTTCGTCGCCAAGCAGCTGCCCGACCCGTCCGTGGACCGCGACGCCTGGCTGGCCGAGGGCATCCGCAGCTACCGGACCTTCATCTCCGCGCTGCTCGACATCACCGACAACATGGTGGCCGGCGAGATCGTCCCGCCCGCCGACGTCGTCCGGCACGACGAGGACGACACCTACCTCGTGGTCGCCGCGGACAAGGGCACGGCGACGTTCTCGGACATCGCCAACGAGGTCGCCCAGGCGTACGACTTCTGGCTCGGCGACGCCTTCGCCTCCGGCGGTTCCGCCGGATACGACCACAAGAAGATGGGCATCACCGCCCGCGGTGCCTGGGAGTCCGTGAAGCGGCACTTCCGGGAGCTGGGCGTCAACACCCAGACGCAGGACTTCACCGTGGTCGGCGTCGGAGACATGTCCGGCGACGTGTTCGGCAACGGCATGCTGCTCTCCGAGCACATCCGGCTGGTCGCCGCGTTCGACCACCGGCACATCTTCATCGACCCGAACCCGGACGCGGAGACCTCGTACGCCGAGCGCCGCCGCCTCTTCGAACTGCCGCGCTCCTCGTGGGCCGACTACAACACGGAGCTGATCTCGGCCGGCGGCGGCGTCTTCCCGCGCACCGCCAAGGCCATCCCGGTCAACGCGCACGTCCGCGAGGCCCTCGGCCTCGAGTCCGGCGCCGCGAAGATGACGCCGGCCGACCTGATGAAGGCCATCCTCCAGGCGCCCGTCGACCTGCTGTGGAACGGCGGCATCGGCACCTATGTGAAGTCGTCCGCCGAGTCGCACGCGGATGTCGGCGACAAGGCCAACGACGCGATCCGCGTCGACGGCGGCGACCTGCGCGTCAAGGTCGTCGGCGAGGGCGGCAACCTGGGTCTGACCCAGCTCGGCCGGATCGAGTTCGCCCAGCACGGCGGCAAGATCAACACCGATGCCATCGACAACAGCGCGGGCGTGGACACCTCCGACCACGAGGTGAACATCAAGATCCTGCTCAACGCGGTGGTGGCCAACGGCGATCTGACCGTCAAGCAGCGCAACAAGCTGCTCGCCGAGATGACCGACGAGGTCGGCGCCCTGGTGCTGCGCAACAACTACGCGCAGAACACGGCGATCGCCAACGCCCTGGCCCAGTCCCCGAGCATGCTCCACGCCCAGCAGCGATTCCTCCGCCATCTGGTCCGTGAGGGGCACCTCGACCGGGCCCTGGAGTTCCTGCCCAGCGAGCGGCAGATCCGCGAGCGGCTCAACGCCGGTCAGGGTCTGACCGGTCCGGAGACGGCGGTCCTCCTCGCCTACACGAAGATCACGGTCTCCGTCGAGCTGCTCGCCACCTCGCTGCCCGACGACCCGTATCTGCAGAGCCTGCTGCACGCGTACTTCCCGACGGCGCTGCGCGACAGGTTCCGCGAGCAGATCGAAGGGCACGCGCTGAGCCGCGAGATCGTGACGACCGTCCTGGTCAACGACACGGTCAACACGGGCGGTACGAGCTTCCTGCACCGCCTCCGCGAGGAGACGGGTGCCTCGCTGGAGGAGATCGTCCGGGCGCAGACCGCGGCCCGCGCGATCTTCAACTCCAGCGCGGTGTGGGACGGGGTGGAGGCGCTCGACAATGTCGTCGCCGCCGACGTCCAGACCCGGATCCGGCTGCACTCGCGCCGCCTCGTCGAGCGCGGCACGCGCTGGCTGCTCAACAACCGGCCGCAGCCGCTCCAGCTCGCCGAGGCGATCACCTTCTTCAGTGACGGTGTCGAGCAGGTGTGGTCGGAGCTGCCCAAGCTGCTCCGCGGCACGGACCTGGAGTGGTACCAGCAGATCTACGACGAGCTGTCGAGCGCCGGTGTACCGGACGAACTCGCCACGCGCGTGGCCGGGTTCTCCTCCGCCTTCCCGGCGCTGGACATCGTCTCGGTGGCCGACCGCATGGGCAAGGACCCGATGGCCGTCGCCGAGGTCTACTACGACCTCGCCGACCGACTCGGCATCACCCGGCTCATGGACCGCATCATCGAGCTGCCGCGCGCCGACCGCTGGCAGTCCATGGCCCGCGCGTCGATCCGCGAGGACCTGTACGCGGCCCACGCGGCGCTCACGGCGGATGTTCTCGCGGTGGGCAACGGGACCTCCACTCCCGAGCAGCGCTTCGAGGCCTGGCAGGAGAAGAACACGGCCATCCTCGGGCGGGCCCGCACTACCCTGGAGGAGATCCAGGGTTCGGACTCGTTCGACCTCGCCAACCTGTCGGTGGCGATGCGGACGATGCGGACGCTGTTGCGCACGCATTCATAGGCGGTGGTTCCCAAGAGGTAGATCCCGGGCGTTCCTGCCCGGGTGGTACGCGGACGGGGGCGCCCCGGGTCATCACGACCCGGGGCGCCCCCGTTTGCGTATGGGGCACGACCCGGGGCGCCCCCTGCCCCTGTTGCGTGTGGCGCCGCAGTCATTCTTTCTTGCCTGTCTCTGGCGAAACTCCGGCTCGTAATTTACCTATACCTGGTAAATAGGACATTTAGCTTAAGGTTGGCTCTGCTGACGGCCCGACCGGCGGCTTTACCGACGGACAGACGCGTGGAGGATCCGGACCCGTGACAGTGCACCTCACCGAAAGGCGGGCTCCTGTGGCGACTCCGCCCGTCATCGGTCCCCGGAGAGCTCCGAAAGCTCCGAAAGCCCGGAAAGTCAGCCGGCTCGTCCTGGAGGTGGCCCGTTTCTCGGTCGTCGGCGGCAGCGGAGTCGTCGTCAACATCCTCTTCTTCAACCTGGCGCTGCACGGCCTGAAGTGGGCCCCGATGGCCGCCACGGTGGCCGCCAGCTGTGTCGCCATGGGGACGAACTACCTCGGCTTCCGCTTCTTCGCCTACCGGGACCGGGCCTCGCGCACCCGGCGCCAGATCGCCCTCTTCTTCGCGTTCAGCGGGCTCGGTGTCGTCATGGAGAGCGCGTTGTTCTATCTCGGCTATCACGGCCTGGGGATGAACGGTCCGCTCGGCTCGAACATCGCCAAGGCGCTGTCGATCGTGCTGGCCTCGGCGTTCCGCTTCGTGGCGTACCGGACATGGGTCTTCCAACACGCGAAGAACGGCCGATAGCGTCCTTAAACGGGTCGCAATGTCTACGATTAATAGGATGAATGTGGATCAACGTCGTGCGTCCGCCGAACACGGGACCGAGCCCACCGAACCCGGGGCAGAACTCTCCCGGCCCGTGACCGGGCCGTCCGAGCACCGGACGGAGCCCCCCGGGCAAGGGACGGAACCGTCCGCGTACGGGCCCGAGCCCGCCGCCTCCACGGCCGGGTCCGCCGGGTCGGGGACGGACCGGCCGGCCGTCTCCGTGGTCGTCATCGTCTACAACGACGCCGCCCGGCTGCCCACGGCCGTGCGCTCCGTCCTGGACCAGACGCTGCACGAAGTCGAGGTCGTCGTCGTCGACGACCGGAGCACCGACGGCTCGTACGAGGTGGCGCGCGGACTGGCCGCCGCACACCCCGGCCGGGTCCGGGCCTACCAACTCCCCGAGAACAGCGGCGGCTGCGGCGCCCCCCGCAACCGTGGCATCACCGAGGCCCGCGGCACCTACCTCCTCTTCCTCGACAGCGACGACGTCCTGGAGCCCAACGCCTGCCGCAACATGCTGGAGGCCGCCGAGGCCACCGGCGCGGACCTGGTCTCCGGCCTGTGCGTGCGCGTGCACGTCGACTCGCGCACCGGCAAGGAGGTGAAGTGGTACCCCTGGCTGTACGAGCGCACCCGCACCCTGGAGTCGATCTCCGAGCTGCCCGACCTGCTGGTCTTCGACACCCTGTCGACCAACAAGTGCTACCGCCGGAGGTTCCTGCTCGACGAGGGGCTGCGCTTCCCGGTCGGCATCCACTACGAGGACCTGCTCTTCTCCGCCCAGGCGTACGCCACCGCCCGCCGCATCACCCTCATCCCCAACCGGGTGTACGACTGGAGGGTCGCCGACAAGGCGGCGGCCAAGTCCATCAGCAACCGGCGTGACGAGATCGCCAACTTCACGCACCGCATGGAGATCCACCGGAGAGTCGACCAACTCCTCGCGGACAAAGGGCTCCTGGAGCTGAAGTTCGCCAAGGACGTCAAGTTCCTCAAGCACGACCTCGTGCTGCACATGCGCGAACTGCCCTTCCGGGACGCCGCCTTCCGTGAGGAGTTCGCGGCGATCGCCCGGCAGTACCTGGAGTCGATCGACCGCGCCGCCTTCGACGAGGCCGAACCCATCCACGCCATCTGCGCCTATCTCCTCCAGGTGAGCGACTGGGACAACCTGCTGCCCGCCGTGGACACGCTCGCCAACCGCGACAAGATCTCCTCGCCGCTCGTCGAGCGCGACGGCCGTGTGTACTGGTGCGCCGAGCATCTCGACGACCCCTTCGGCCGGCACGTCCTGGACGTCACCGACCTCGGCCACCACGTCAAGCCGGTCGACAAGATGTTCCTTCGCAACGCGCTGACCTCGTACGAGAGCACCGGCGGAACCATCCGGCTCGCCGGGCGCGTCACCAACCCGCTCGGTGTGATCCCGCCCGGCGCCCGTCTCACCGGAGAACTGGAGTTCTACGCCCGCCGCCCCGGCGTGCGCTTCCAGACCTTCCGCTTCCCCGTGGCGAACGTGTGGCACGCGGGCGAGTCCGTCGCCTGGGAGACGTCGGCGGACCTCACGGCCGTGCGGCCGCTGGGCATCGTGGACGCGGTGTGGGACGTACGGCTTCACCTCGACGTCGACGGCGTACGCACCACCACCCGGCTCACCGCGGCCGAACCCGACCTGGCCGCCGGGCAGTTGCCCGTCCGGCCCCGGCTCACCCGACTGGTCGCCGACCGTATCGAGCCGGTCGTCTCCTCGCGCGGGCACCTGTCCTTCCGGCTGGTCCCCGACAAGAAGGCGAACGTCCTCCTGCAGCGCGGTGTGCACGGCCGGGCCGGCACGCTCGCCAAGACGGGCTACCGCAAGGCCCGTTCCGTGCGCAAGAAACTCACTTCGGGGGACACGAAAATCCGCCTCTACCACGAGGTGTTCAGCCGACTGCCCGTCCGGAAGGGGCTCGTCGTCTTCGAGAGCCACCTGGGCCGCCAGTACAGCGACAGCCCCCGGGCGATCTACGAGGAGATGCGCCGCCAGGGTCTGGAGTTCGAGCCGGTCTGGGCGTACACCGGCGATGCGGCCGGCTTCCCGGACGACGCCACCCTCGTACGCCGCTGGTCGCTGCCCTACCTCAGGGCACTCGCGCAGGCCGAGTACTGGGTCGACAACCAGAGCTACCCGCTGAAGCTGGCCAAGCGGCCGCACACGACGTACATCCAGACCTGGCACGGCTCCGCGCTCAAGCGGATGGGCTTCGACGAGGCCGAGTGGAAGCTCAAGTCCCGTGAGGAGCAGGCCGAACAGCAGCGCACGCTGGACCGCTTCGACCGGTTCCTGATCCGCTCCGAGCACGATGTGCGCACCCTCGCGCGGGCGTTCCGGCTCCAGGAACGGACCCTGCTGCGGGTCGGCTACCCGCGCAACGACGCGCTCGTCCGGGCGAGACAGCGGGAGGAGGCCGACGGCCGGCGCGAACGCGGCCCGCTGGCAGCCGAGTTGGGTATCCCCGCGGACAAGCAGATCCTCCTGTACGCCCCGACCTTCCGGACCCGCGACAGCGGACAGCGGCGATTCGAGCTGCCCTTCGACGTCGAGCGCTTCGCCGACGTGTTCGGCGACCGCTACGTCCTCCTCGTCCGCTCCCACTACCTGAACCACGTCGTGCTCCCGCCCTCCGTGCGCGGCCGCGTCATCGACGTCACCGCGCACCACGACGTGACCCCGCTGCTCGCCCTCGCCGACGGGCTGATCACCGACTACTCGTCCGTGATGTTCGACTACGCCCTCCTCGACCGCCCCCTGTTCTTCTTCGCGTACGACTACGACGCGTATGTGCACGAGGACCGCGGCACCTACTTCGACCTGCTGGAGCGGGCCCCTGGACCCGTGGTGCGGACCGAGGACGAACTGCACGCGGTGCTCGCGTCGCTGGAGGAACAGACCGTCAAGTACGCGCCCAGACGTGAGCAGTTCACCGCCGAGTTCGGCGAGTACGACGAGGGAACGGCGGCCCGCAGTGTCGTCGACGAGTTCTTCGGACAATGGAGGCGTGGATGACCGGCCATGCGCAGCGGGACATCTTCTTCGTCTCCAACAGCGTCGACGAGCTGGGCGGGGTGACCAGTTGGTCGCACCAGATGGCCCGGCTGTTCACCGAGCGCGGTCACCGCGTGCACGTCGTGGGCATCACCGAGCCCGCCGTCCCCCAGGAACTGGGCGAAGTCCCTTACCCCACCACGACGTTGTACGACGTCCACCCGCCGAGCGTCGGACCGGCGCGCGGACTCAAGGGTCGGCTCGACGTCAGCAGGCGGAGGCTGCGTGCCCAGCGGGCGGCGGGCATGCGGGAGCGGGCCGCCGAGCTGACCGCGCTGTTCCGGGCCGCGCGGCCCGGCGCCGTCGTGATCGTCACCCAGGTGTGGGCCATGGAATGGGTGGCGCTCGCCGACACCAACGGGCTGACCGTCATCGGGATGAGCCACGAGTCCTTCAAGTACTCCCGGACGACCTCGCGCTTCCGGCGGGTCCTGAAGCACTACGCAGACGTCGACCGGATGCTGGCGCTCACCCGCGAGGACGCCGACCTGTGGATCGGGCAGGGCATGAACAACGCGTCCTTCATGCCGAACCCCATTCCGTTCATGCCCGAGGTGCCCTCGCCGCGCACCGGGAACGTCGTCGTCAGTGTCGGCCGGCTGCACGACCAGAAGGGCATCGACATGCTCCTCGACGCCTGGGCCGAGACCGCCCCGCGCCACCCCGACTGGCGGCTGCGGATCTACGGCTCCGGCGAGGACGAGGAGATCCTGAAGAAGCAGTGCACGGCCCTCGGGCTCGACGACTGCGTCGACTGGATGGGCCGGACGAGCGATGTGCCGGGCGCAATGCGCGGCGGTTCGGTCTTCGTGCTCTCCTCGCGGGGCGAGGGCTTCCCGCTCGCCCTCATGGAAGCGATGGCCACCGGCCTGCCGTGCGCCGCCTTCGACTGCGCGCCCGGCGTCCACGAGATCATCCGGGACGGCGAGGACGGCCTGCTGGCCACCCTCGGCAACACCGGTGAACTGGCCCGCCGACTGGACACGCTGATGTCCGACAAGGCCCTGCGGGACTCCATGGGCGAGGCGGCGCGCGCGAACATCCAGCGCTTCACGACGGACGAGGTCGTCCGCAAGTGGGAGGGACTGTTCGCGTTCCTGGAGCGCTGACCTGCCGCCGGTGCGCGCAACGACCTGAGGCGGAGCCGTTTTCGGCTCCGCCTCAGGTCGTTGCTCATGTGCTCGGTCGTTCACGTGCCCCGCGTGACTACTTGCCCGTGAACTTCTCGTACTCCTTGAGGACGTCCTCGGTCGGGCCGTCCATGCGCAGCTCGCCGCGCTCCAGCCACAGCACGCGGTCGCAGGTGTCGCGGATCGACTTGTTGTTGTGGCTGACCAGGAACACCGTGCCCGCGGTCTTGCGGAGCTCGCGGATCCGGGCCTCGGACCGCTTCTGGAAGGAGCGGTCGCCGGTCGCGAGGGCCTCGTCGATCATCAGGACGTCGTGGTCCTTGGCCGCCGCGATGGAGAAGCGCAGCCGGGCCGCCATGCCGGAGGAGTAGGTCCGCATCGGCAGGGTGATGAAGTCGCCCTTCTCGTTGATGCCCGAGAAGTCGACGATCTCCTGGTAGCGCTCCCTGACCTGCTCGCGGGACATGCCCATCGCGAGGCCGCCGAGGTAGACGTTCCGCTCGCCGGTGAGGTCGTTCATCAGGGCCGCGTTGACGCCGAGCAGCGAGGGCTGGCCGTCGGTGTAGATCTTGCCGTGCTCCACCGGCAGCAGGCCCGCGACCGCCTTGAGCAGTGTGGACTTGCCGGAGCCGTTGGTGCCGATCAGGCCGATGGCCTCGCCGCGGTAGGCGGTGAAGGAGACGCACTTGACCGCGTGCACCTTGCGGACACCCGAAGCCTTCTCGGACTGCTTACGGCGCAGCATGCGGTTGAGGGCGGCGGTGGCACTGCCCCGCCCGCCGCCGGTGCCGTTGACGCGGTAGACGATGTCGACGTGGTCCGCGATCACGGTGGGGACGCGCTCGGCGTCGGCCGGGGCGTTCCCGGCCGCGCTCGCGGCGTCCTGCGGCTGGATGTCCTGCGCGATGATGTCAGCCACGGCCGTAGGTCTCCTCAGCCTTCCAGAAGTAGATGAAGCCGCCGACGCCGACGACCAGCGCCCAGCCCACCGCGAGCGCCCAGACGTGGTGCGGCAGCTGGTGCGCGTGGAAGCTGTCGATCAGCGAGAAACGCATCAGGTCGATGTAGACGGCCGCCGGGTTGCTCTCCAGCGCGACCATCGCCCAGTGCGGCAGGCTGCTGCTGCTGAGGACCTTGTCGATGCTCCACATGACACCCGAGACGTACATCCAGGTGCGCAGGATGAACGGCATGAGCTGCGCGATGTCCGGCGTCTTGGCGCCCATCCGGGCCATGATCATCGCGACGCCCGCGTTGAACGTGAACTGGAGCATCAGCACAGGCACCGCGAGCAGCCACGAGACGCTCAGCGGGACGCCGAAGCACAGCAGGATGACGACCAGTGCGGCCATCGAGAACAGCAGCTGCTGGAGCTGCTGGATGGCGTACGACACCGGCAGCGCGGCGCGCGGGAAGTGCAGGGCGCGGACCAGGCCGAGGCTGCCGGAGATCGCCCGGGTGCCGGCCATGATCGAGCTCTGGGTGAAGGTCCAGATGAAGACGCCGGTGACCAGGAAGGGGATGTAGTCCGGCACGCCGTGCTTGGTGCCGAGCAGGACACCGAAGATGAAGTAGTAGACGGCCGCGTTCAGCAGCGGGGTCATCACCTGCCACACCTGGCCGAGCTTGGCCTGGCTGTACTGCGAGGTGAGCTTGGCGGTGGCGAAGGCGGTGATGAAGTGGCGCCGTGCCCACAGTTCGCGGACGTACGCGGGCAGGCTCGGGCGTGCGCCGCTGACGGTGAGGCCGTACCGGGCGGCGAGGGCCGCGGCGTCGTCGGCGGGGGAGGCCGGCGTCGCTGTCGGGGGCGGTGTGTTGAGAACCTGGCTCACATCCGTTGCTTTCGCTCGGGGGGTGGGGGTGCGCGCGGTCCGTCCCGGACATTTCCAACGGCGTTTCTTGCCGTTTTCTTGCGTCGGAACGGGACCGTATCGTCGTAACGCGAGAGTAGGCCCAGTCGACGTCGGAACGCAACCGTTTCGTCGTAACGCCTTATGCTGGTCCGTATGACGACGAACGCCGATACCGCCGCGAGTGCCGCCACGCCCGCGCCTACCGCCGGGAAGGCCCGGCGCCGCCGGGCTCCCGCCGGTGCGGCCGTCCTTCGCGAGGATGTCACCGAGGCGATCCGCGCCGCCGTCTTCGAGGAACTCGCGTCCGTCGGCTACGCCCGGATGTCCATAGAGGGCATCGCCCGCCGTGCGGGCGTCGGCAAGACCGCGGTGTACCGGCGCTGGCGCTCCAAGCTCCATCTCGTGCTCGACCTGGTCTCGGCGGTCGCGGTCCAGGGGCTTCCCACTCCGGACACCGGCTCCCTGGAGGGCGACCTGCGGCTGCTGTACGAGGTCACCTCGCGCGCCCTGCGGCACCCGGTTGCCGGCCAGATCATCCCCGACCTCCAGGCCGAGGCGGCCCGCAACCCCGAGATCGCGGACGCGATGCAGGCGGCGCTGCGGGAGGGCCAGCAGTCGGTGTCGAGCGGGATCGTCGCGTCGGCCGTCGCGCGGGGCGAGATCCGTGAAGGGGTCGACGTCGAACTCGCGCTGGACCTGATGTCAGGCCCGCTCTACTGGCGCGCGGTGGTGGTCCGCGGTCCCAAGGTCCCGAAGGGCTACCTGGCCAGCCTGGCCCGCGCGACAGCGGCGGCGCTCAAGGCGCTCTGAGCCGAGCGGGTCGCTCCGCCGGCCGGCAGCCCGTCCCTTCCTCCGCGCCTCCGCGCCTCCGCGCCTCCGCGCCTCCGCGCCTCCGCGCCTCCGCGCCTCCGCGCCTCCGCGCCTCCGCGCCTCCGCGCCTCCGCGCCTCCGGTCCTTCAGGGCTTCAGTTCTTCACGGCCAGGAGGCCGAACAGGTCGGGGACTCCGCCCGGACCCGCCTCGGTGGTGCGCACCAGCCGGAGGCCGGCCGCGGTGGTTGCGTTGAGGAGGTCCGCGAGCGGCAGGTGCCAGGCGCCGACACGGGCCCGGACGCCGGCCGGGTTCCACGCGGCGAAGCTGCGGGAGCGGTCGGCGTACCGTTCGTCGACGACGATCCTCGGACGCTCGCTCCAGTCGGCGAACGCGCCGACGAAGCACGGGTGCACCCCGAGGTGCACGAATCGTCCGCCGGGCCTCAGTACGCGGGCCGCTTCCCTCAGGACGGCGGCGTAGTCCGGCAGATCGGTGTGGGCGAGCACGCACACGGCGGCGGGCAGCGAACCGTCGGTGAACGGCAGCGCGGTCGCGTCGGCCCGCACCACGGGCAACCGTCCTGCCGCATGCCGCAGTTGGCCCCCGGACAGATCTACGCCCACGGGTGTCCAGCCCTGTCCCGCGAAGGCCGGAGCGTGGGCCCCCGTGCCGCAGCAGATGTCCAGGCACATTCCCGTGCCGCGGCCCAGCAGTTCCCCGATCGCCGTGTGCACCCGCTCGATGTACTCCCCGGCCGTGCCCGGCGACATGAACTCGTTGTACCAGTCGGCGTGTGCGTCGTACGACGCCCTGGATCCCATGGCATCGAGGGTAGGGACAGCGCTCCGGGCGATGGGCGCCGTTCGCTCAGTGCATGCGCTCCCCGGCGGGCCGTTCCCCCGCCAACCGGTGTGCGAGGTCCATGAGTTCGGCCGCGCGCAGCACCCGCCCGCCGGAACCCGGCAGGGGCACGTGCAGCACCCCGGTCCAGCGTTCGGGCAAGGCGTCCTCTCCGTGTACGGCTCCCGCGAGCGCGCCCGTGACCGCCGCGACGGTGTCCGTGTCGCCGCCGAGATCGATCGCCGCGCGTACGGCGTCCTCGTAGGAGTCCGTGGTCCGCAGCGCCCATACGGCCGAGCCGAGACAGGGCCACACGGCGCCGTTGAACTCCGTTGCCCTGTCGGGGTGCCAGTCGGCGCCGAGGACCGTGGCGTACCGGGCCCGGTGGACCGGGTGGACGGCGTCGAGGGTGTCCGGGAGCGCGGTGAGGGGGTCGTGCCCGAGCAGGGCGACACGGATCAGTTCGTGGAGGATCGCCGTGCCCTCCCAGGCGGCGCGGTCGCCGTGGGTGAGCGCGGCGATGCGGCGGGCGGCGGACATCGTGGCGTCCCGGCCGTACCGGGCGAAGAACACGGCGGATGTC
This sequence comes from Streptomyces sp. NPDC005784, assembly GCF_042871525.1. NCBI lineage: Bacteria > Bacillati > Actinomycetota > Actinomycetes > Kitasatosporales > Streptomycetaceae > Streptomyces > Streptomyces sp. NPDC005784. The sequence continues at coordinate 55,350 of NZ_JBIAIQ010000035.1, read as the reverse complement.
GACGCCCGCATCAACGAGCCGTTCCCGGCGGCGCGTTGGCTGACCTGGAAGTGCAGGGCGGCTGCCATGTCCCAGGGGTCCCCGCTCGTGAGGACCGCTTCGGTCTGCAGGCCGATGTCCTTGGGGTCGGCCGCCGCCCACCGCCGGAACCGGTCGAACATGTCCGGGAGTTCGAGGCGGCCGTGCCGGACCAGCGACTCGCCGACCAGGACGGCCATCTGCGTGTCGTCGGTCGCCTCACCCGGGTCCCAGCCGCCGCCCCCGCACATCTCCCCGCCCTGCCCGGGTGCCGGGAAACGTCGCGTGAACGCGCCTTCCGGGCCGAACTCGAACGGCGCGCCTAGCGCGTCGCCCACCGCGGAGCCGAGGATGGTGCCGGTTGCCGTCATGGAGTGAGCGTAAGGCGGCCGGCAGGAAGGGATGAGCGTCAAAGAGGCGGCTGAGGAACGGAGTTCAAGGGGGTCGGGTCCGGTCCGGTGCTAGGTCCGGCTTGCGCCCGGGTGGTGGCGGAGCCAGCCCGACCAGGCCGAGGTGATCATGTCCTCGACGTCGTAACGGGCCTTCCAGCCCAGTTCGACGGAGATGCGGTCGGCGGAGGCGACGACGCGGGCCGGGTCGCCGGGGCGGCGCGGGGTGGTGACCGGGGGCCGGTCGTAGCCGGTGAGGGCGTTGATGCGGTCGATCATCTCGCGGACCGAAACACCCTCGCCGCGGCCGATGTTGAGGGTCAGGGCGGTGCCGGGGGAGGACTGGAGGGCGCGCGCCGCGGCCACGTGCGCCTCGGCCAGGTCGACCACGTGGATGTAGTCGCGGACGCAAGTGCCGTCGGGCGTCGGGTAGTCGTCGCCGAAGATGCGTGGCGGAGCGTTCTCGGTCAGCTTCTCGAAGACCATGGGGACGAGGTTGAAGACGCCCACGTCGGCCAGTTCGGGTGTCGCCGCGCCGGCCACGTTGAAGTAGCGCAGGGAGGCCGTGGACAGACCCGTGGCGCGGCCGGTCGCGCGCACCAGCCACTCGCCCGCCAGCTTCGTCTCGCCGTACGGGCTCAGCGGCACGCACGGTGTCTCCTCCGTCACCAGCTCCACGTCCGGCATCCCGTACACCGCGGCCGAGGAGGAGAAGACGAAGGAGGACACGGAGGCGGACGCGGAGGGCGCGGTCACGGCCTCCAGGAGGACGCGTAGGCCCTCGATGTTCTCCCGGTAGTAGTGCAGGGGCAGGTCCACGGACTCGCCGACCTGCTTCTTCGCCGCCAGATGGACGACACCGGTGACGGAGTGTTCCGTGAGCGTCCGGGCCAGCAGCTCGCCGTCCAGGGTCGAGCCGACCACCACGGGAACGTCCGACGGCACCCGCTCCGCGATCCCCGTGGACAGGTCGTCGTACACCACGGCCTGTTCGCCCGCCTCGCGCAGCGCGCGGACGACGTGCGCTCCGATGTAGCCGGCGCCGCCGGTGATCAGCCAGGTCATGTGCGGCCGTTCCCCTCGTCAGTGAGCTCGTGGTGCTGTCGCGTGTGCCGTGTGGTCGGGGAGGGGCGGGGGGCGCGTGCGGTGTCCGCGTTCGCGCGTCGCGTCTCCGCGTCCGCGTATCAGTGAAGCAGGCGACGGAGCCTTCGGGACACCACTTCGGTCATCCCTCGCCAACCGGACGCCGTCCGCAGACCCAGCGCTCCCGCGTGCGTCCGGTACGGCTGTACGAGGAGAACACCGTGGTGAACGTCCGGAACGGCGCGGCGGCTCAGCAGGCCGGGGCCGCCGCGCGCGTGCGCCGACACCTCCCGGCTCGTGCCGTCGTGAAAGAGCACGGTCAGGCGCAGATCCCAGGTGCCCGCGCCCAGTGCCGACAGTTCCACCGGTGTCTCCGCCGACCAGGTGTCGCCGTAACGGTCGGCCACCAGGGGCGCTGTGCCGCTCAGGCCCACCCGTCCCTCCTCCCGGTGGACGAACTCCACGTCCACCGAGGCGGGACCCGCCTCCGCCATGCGCCCGTACAGCTCGTGCAGGCGCAGCCGCAGCCGGGTGCCCCGCACGCGGGGCCGCAGTTCCGCGTCGACGGCGGCGGGCAGGAGGTGGGCCGGCCGGCCGAGGAAGTGGTCCATGGTGACCTGGGGGAGGTCGGAGGACCAGACGGGGGTGCCGTCGGAGGTGCGGGTGTAGGGCGGGAGAAGCCGTGCCGGGCGGGCCGCCAGTTCCTTGAGGCGGGGCAGGTCGCGCGGGGCGGGGGAGGCGAGGAGCACGCGGGCGACGAGGCGGCCGGGGGCGGCCGGATTGACGGTGAAGTCGGCCGCGTCGAACCTCGACAGATAGGCGCGCGTGAGGTCCCACCAGGCAGTGCGGTACTCGGGAGTGCGCAGTTCCAGCTCGCGTGTGTACATCCGTAGCTCGTGGTCGAGGAACTTGGCGTGCACGGCCCACGCGAGCTGCTTCTCCCCGGCGCCCAGGAGGATCTCGTACGCCGCCTGGTTCGCCTCGATCCGTGCTCGCCAGTTGTCGACGTCGGCGCGGTCGAGCGAGATGGACAGACGGTCGGCGGTGCGCCGGACGTGCCAGATGTACACCGTGTCGGGGATCAGCGCGATGCGCGGCGCGGCGGCCAGCACCCGCGCGGTGAACACGAAGTCCTCGTAGGGGTAGTGGCCCTCGGGGAAGCGGATGCCGTGCTCGCGCAGGAAGTCGGTGCGGTACAGCTTGTTGACGCAGAGCGTGTCGTGGGCGAGACGGAGGCGGCGCGAGGGGCGGGATATCAGGGCGGGCCGTGCGTACAGGGCGCGTTCCCAGGGGACCTCGCGGCCCGACGGGAGTTCACGGCGCACGCACAGTCCGGACGCGACCTGGACGTCGTGTTCCTCGGCGGCGCCGAGCAGCGCGTCCACCGCACCGCGCGGCAGGACGTCGTCGCTGTCCAGGAACATCACGTACGGGGCCGTGGCCGCGTCGATGCCGTCGTTGCGCGGGCTGCCGCAGCCGCCGCTGTTGGCCGGGCGATGGATCACCCTCAGACGCGGCTCCCCGTCGGCGAGGGCGTCGAGGAGGGCCGCGCTGCCGTCCGTCGAGCGGTCGTCCACGGCGATCACCTCGTGGACGGCCGGGCCCTGGGCGAGCGCCGAGCGCACGGCGTCCGCGACATGAGCGGCGTCGTCGTACCCGATGACGACGACGCTGACCTTCGCATGGTGACGGTTCATATGATCCACGAGCCGGAATCGTAAGGATTGCGGGTAATTCTCCGTTAAGAGGCAGTCACTGTCTTGTTCGGAGCGCGGCGGGAATTCGGTGTGGACCGCGTGTCCGCCCCGGTCGACGTGGTGCGGTCCGCGGAGCCCGTGGACCGGCCCGACCGCCACAGCCGTAGGAGCGACACTCCCGCCGCCGTCGCCAGCAGGCCATTGCGTACGAGCATCAGCAGGCAACCCGTCCAGGTGCTCCGCACCACTTCGCCGTAGAGCACCGGGTACACCACCGAGCTGACCGCCGTGGCCGCCACGATCAGCGCGGCGACCGGGCGTTGCGTGGTGTGCCGAGAGGTCAGGCAGACGGCGGCGAGGCCCAGCAGCCACACCATGTACTGGGGGCTGATCACCCGGCTCGTCACGGTGAACAGCAGGACGGCGGTGAGCGCCGCGTCGTACGGGGTGGCCGTCGTCCAGCGCCGTGCCCGTACCCGCCACAGCAGCACGAGCCCGAACGCGGCGACCGTCAGGGCGAGCGAGCAGGCCGCGACCACGCCGACGTACGGCCCGACGAACTCCATCGCGCCGTACTGGTAGCGGACCGTCCCCGGCCAGCCGGCGCGGCGCGCGAAGCCCAGCACCGTGCCGCCGAGGGACTCGATCTGCACACCCCGGCCGCTCTGCTGGCGCAGGAAGTCGAACGGGCCCCTGAAGACGGCCGCGAGCAGCGCGAGCAGCGCCGCCGCGGTGACCGCCGCCGACGTGCGCACCTCCCGGGTGGTGCGGCCCGGGGGCGCGCCGATCAGTGCCAGCGCGGGCCAGACCTTCACCAGGGCGCCCATCGCGGCGAACGCACCGCACACGCGCGGTCGGCGGGAGAGCGCCAGCAGGGAGACGACGGCGAAGGCGGTGACCTGCACGTCGTAGCGGGCGAGCGGGACGTGCAGCAGGAGGGGCAGGCCCAGCACCCACAGCCGCGCGCCGCGCAGACTGCGGCCCGGCCGCCGCCCCGCGCGCGTGAGGACGACGGCGATCACCGCGTCGGCGGCGAGCGTGAGCGTCACGAACGCCGTGAAGTACGTCAGCCACGTCAGCAGCGCGGGCGCCAGCAGTACCGGGCCGGCACCAGGTGGGTACTGCCACAGCCGGTCGCCCACCGGGAACGCGCCCCGCGACAGGACGCCGTACCAGCGGAAGTACAGATGGCCCACCTCGGTGGACACCCCGCCCCCGCCGAGCGGGGCGAGGTGGTCGTGGGCGAGCAGCCACAGCATCAGGGCGCGGGTGGCGAGCCAGGCGGCGGCGAGGGCAAGCGGGCGGTGGTTCCGGAAGACGCTCATCAAGCCCGGATCGTAAGCCGCATGGATGGGTCGTACGGTGCGATACGCCGTCAATACCGGTCAAAGGTTGTTTAATAGCAAAAAATAGTTCCCATGGTGCACGCGTGGGTGAGGCGGTCGGCGGCTCGGCGTCCGGAGGCGGTGGCCGTCCTCCTGCCGGTGCTGGTCATGCTCGTGATCGGGCTCTGGGGACTCGACCGCGGCGGCATGTGGCGCGACGAGGCGGTGACCTTCCAGGTCGCGCGGCGCTCGGTGCCCCAGATCTGGCATCTGCTGCACACCGTGGACGCCGTGCACGGCCTGTACTACCTCCTCATGCACGCCGTCCTCGCCCCGCACCCCGGCGAGATCGCCCTGCGCCTGCCCTCCGTCTGCGGCGCCGCCGCGGCCACCGGGCTCGTGGCCGCTCTCGGCGTGCGCCTGTGCCGCCCGCGCGTCGGCCTGTGGGCGGGCCTGCTGTACGCCGTCACGCCCATGACCGGTCACTTCGCCCAGGAGGGCCGCTCCTACGCGCTCGTCGCCGCCGGAGCGGCCGGAGCGACCCTGCTGCTGGTGCGGGCCGCCCGGTCCACCCGGCCGGGGCCCTGGTGCGCGTACGGAGCGACGGCCGCCGCCACCTGCCTGCTGCACGAAATGGCCCTGCTCCTGCTCCTCGCCCATGCCACGACGCTGGCGCTCGCCCGCGTACCGGCGCGGGTGTGGCGGGCCTGGCTCCTCGCCGCGGCGGCCGTGACCCTGGTGCTGACGCCCCTGGTCCTGGTCTCCCGCGGCCAGTCCGCGCAGGTCGCCTGGCTGTCCCGCACCGGCATCGGGAGTGCGGAGCGCCTGCTCGGGATGTTCACCGGACCGGCCCTGCTCGTGACCGTGCCGTACCTGGTCCTCATCTTCCTCGCCCTCCGGCCGGCGCGGACCCGGCCCGGCACGCTCTCGCTCCAGGCCGTCGCGCTGCCCCTGGTGGCGGTGCCCCCTGCGGTGCTGCTGACGGTGTCGCACTGGCGGCCGCTCTACGACGAGCGTTACGTCCTCTTCGCCCTCGCCGGGGCCCCGCTGCTCGCGGCCGCCGGAGCCGAGTACTTCGCGACGAGACTGCCGCGCCCGCTGCCCCACGCGGTCCTCACCGGGGTCCTCGCCGTGACCCTCGTCTTCGCCGTCCAGCTCCCGCTGCTGCGCCAGGACCGCAGCCCCGACCGCCGCCCCGACAACCTGGCCGCCGTCTCCGCCGTCGCCCACCGCGAACTGCGCCCCGGCGACCCGGTGCTGTTCCTGCCGTCGCTCGCGCGGCGCGCGGCACTGGCGTACCCGAAGGGCTTCCGCGGGATCCGCGACATCGCGCTGAGCGTCCCCGCCCCCGCCTCCGGCACGCTGTACGGCCAGGAGGCGGACCCCGGTGAACTGCGCCGCAGGCTGGACCGGCTCGACCATGTGTGGCTGGTCGCCGCGCCCTTCGCGACGCATCGGGCCTGGGACCCGGGCAGCGCGACCGAGCGCGCCAAACTCGCCGTGGTCGACGAGGAGTTCGTGCGCCGCGAGCAGGTCGTCCGCAGAGGGGTGACGCTGCGCCTCTATGTGCGCAGGCCTACATACATCCCGGCGCCTCCGACAGGGCAGCTTCGTCCAGCGCGGCCGTCAGTCGGTCGAGCCGGGCCCGGAGCTCTCGGATCTCCTCCAGGTCCGCCCCGGTAGCGGCCGCGATCCGGCGTGGCACGGACAGCGCGCGCTCCCGGAGCGCGGCGCCCTCCTCGGTGAGCCTCACCTGCACGGACCGCTCGTCCCGCGCGCTGCGCTCCCGCCGTACGAGCCCCGCCGCCTCCAGCCGCTTCAGCAGCGGCGACAGGGTCCCCGAGTCGAGCCGCAGATGCTCGCCGACCTTCTTCACGGGCAGCTCGCCGTGCTCCCAGAGCACCAGCATCACCAGGTACTGCGGGTAGGTGAGCCCGAGGTCCTTCAGGAGTACGCGGTAGACGCCGCCGAAGGCGCGTGAGGCGGCGTTCAGCGAGAAGCAGATCTGTTCGTCGAGGCGGAGGAAGTCCCCCGCCGCGGGGGCCTGGGAGCTCGGGGCGGGCGTCGCGGTCATGACCCCAGGATAGCTCTTGCGAGCAATTGAGTTGTGCACAACTGAATTGCGTGCTCTAATTCTCGTCGTGGGGCCGCCGGACCGGCAGCCCCCGCCAGGATTTCGATTTGAGAGGGATGGTCCCCATGGACGCGCTCTACACCGCTGTCGCCACCGCCACCCACGGCCGCGAGGGCCGCGCCGTCAGTTCCGACGGCACGCTCGACCTCCAGCTGGGCATTCCGGTGGAGATGGGCGGCAGCGGCCAGGGGACCAACCCCGAGCAGCTGTTCGCCGCCGGCTACGCCGCCTGTTTCGCGAGCGCCCTCGGCCTGGTCGGCCGCGCCGCGAAGGTCGACGTCACCCAGGCCGCCGTGACCGGCGAGGTCGCCATCGGCAAGCAGGGCGAGGGCTTCGGCCTGGCCGTCACGCTCCGCGTCGAGCTGCCCGACACCGTGGACGAGGCGACCGGCCGCAAGCTGGTCGAGCAGGCCCACCAGGTCTGCCCCTACTCGAACGCCACCCGCGGCAACATCCCGGTCGAGCTCGTCATCGAGTAACCGGCATCGAGCGGGCAGGTGCGGGACGGTTCGTCATCGAGCGGCACGGACCGCCGCACCGGCCTTCGCCCCGGCACCCGCACCACCCTTCGCGTCGGCTCCTGCACCGGCCGCCGCACCGGTGCGGGTGCCGGACCCCGTGCCGATCCGGGCCAGCACCTCCCCGGTCTCCCGGCTCCACGCCACCACCGTCGCCTCCTCGGGCACCCGCCGCCAGCGCGTCAGCAGCAGCCAGCGCACGTGGTACCGGCGGGCGACGGCGGTGCGCTCGGCCCGGGTCGAGGACGGGTCGAGGTAGGCGCGGACCGCCGCGAGCCTGCGCAGCCGCTCGCCCTCGTCGAGGGCGGGGTCGGGCCAGGCGGGCGCGGTGAGATCCGGGCCGTAGCCCGCGATCAGATGGACGGAGTAGTACCCGTCCGCGATGACCGCCTCACCGGGCCGGATGTGCCGCGCCGCCCAGTCGTACGTCGGCCAGCGCGGCGGCTGGTCGAAGCCGACCGGGTCGAGCGAGCGCGGCACCACCGCCCCGGCCTGCACGGTGAGGAACCCGGCCAGCGCGCCGGCGGCCGCGACGCCGCCCAGCAGCCGCCGCCCCGGACCCCACGGCCGCGGCTCCGCCAGCTCCACCCCGAGCGCGAACTGGAGCGGCACCAGCGTCAGCCCCAGGATCCTGCCGTACGTGTAGTGCCCGCTCACCCAGCCGAACGCCAGCGCCGCGCACTCCAGCGCGAACATCAGCACCAGGGGATCGCGCCACCCGTGCCCCTCGTTCCGCCGGGCGCGCCGGGCCCGGAGCCACAGTGCGGGCACCCCGGTCAGCGCCAGCCAGAAGTGTCCGGGCATCCCCTCGTACAGCCGCTCGTGCATGGCGTCCACGCTGCGGTCCCCGGTCAGCGCGAAGACGTCGAAGTACGGCCAGCCGTACGCGACGAGGAGCGCCACCGCGCCCGTCAGCAGCCACCGGCCCGCCACGGCCGCCCGCCGGCCGCGCTGCCCGCCCGCCACGAACGCCACCGCGCCGAGCACCGCCGCGATCGACGTGATCGGATGCACGAGCAGGATCAGTCCGTACAGGGCGCCGAGGGCCGCGTACCCCCACCAGCTCCTGAGGCCGCTCGGGCCGACGTACCGGACGAGGCCGCCGGTGCCCGCCGCGCGGGTGCCCGTGAACGCCCAGGCCCAGAAGGCCAGCCCGATGGCGAACGTCGAGGGATAGCCGAGGTTGCCGGTCATCGACATCAGCCCGAGGTAGCCGCTCCACCAGGCCCGTTCGGTTCCCCACAGCAGCACCATCGCGAACAGACAGAGGACCGGCGCCCAGCGGCGGGGTGTCAGCACCCGCGTGAAGCGGCCGATACCGGTCAGCAGCACCAGCAGATTGACGGGCCCCGACAGCCGCACCACCACCCAGCCGCCGAGACCCGTCAGCCGGGCGAAGGCGCCCTGCGCCACCGCGTACGGCGAGTAGTACGGGCTGCCCGCGCCCGGCAGGTCCGCCATCGGGTGCCGCGGGTGGAGCAGGTCCGCCCGCAGGCGTTCGACGACCGCCGCGTGCTGGCCCGCGTCGCAGCACAGCGGGACCCGCCAGTGGGCGAGCGTCATTACCAGCCAGAACAGGCCGCCGAAGACCTGGTACGGCGTCGGACGCCAGGTGCCTCCGCCGCGCAGCGCGGTCGCACCGCGGACGGTCTCCCGCCGGACGACGACATCGGCGCTCATCGGGCGGCGGGGGAGACGGGGGTGGCGGTTTCCGGCATCTGCCGTATATGCCCGCCCCGATCGGCCGCCCACCCCAAGATCACCTCATCGGGCGACCTCGGTGTCCCCGCGCGCCGGCCCCGGAACAGTGCCGCCGAGCGCCCGCGCGCCCGGCCGGACGACCGTGTCGAGCAGCAGCGGAAGGCCCACCGCGGGCAGCAGCCACAGCAGCACGATCAGCCGGTCGCCCCAGACGTTGATGTCGGGGTGCGCGGCCTGGTTGAGCACCCCGGTGCCCGCCGCCGCCAGCAGGAAACCGGCGAAGGCGGGATGTCGGCGCAGTGCCCCCCACCCGGCCGCGACCACGGCCGTCAGGAACAGCGGCTCCCAGAACTGGCGGCGCGCCCACTCCACCCAGAAGGCGACCTCCAGATGGAGGAACTCCGGCCACGGCCGGGCCCGGTCGGGGCGCGCGTAATGCCCCGTCAGCAGGTCCTGAACGCTCTCCGACTCGGACGGGTAGTGCAGCGCCCTCGCCAGCAGCACGGTGGCCAGCACGCCGCAGCCCGCCACCACCCCGAGGGTCCGCAGTGGTCCGTCCCACCGGCGCCGGCGCGCCAGGAACACCGCGCAGGCGGTGGCCAGGCACAGCCCGAGGAAGAGCGCCTGCGAGTGCTTCACCGTGAAGAGGACCGCCAGGGAGCCGCCGACCAGCCAGGTCCCGGCCCGCGCGCGGCCCTCCAGCACCAGGGCGCAGCCCCACAGGGCCGCCAGGGTCACGGCCATCATCAGGCCCTCGGTCATCGGGCGCATCGCCGTCGTACCGCACGGCAGGACGTAGAAGAGCGCCTGCCCGGTCAGCGCCGCGCCGGTGGAGACGCGCAGGGTGCGCAGGACGAGGAAGAGGAGGACGCCCCCGGCCACCGTGACGGCGACAGCCGACGCCCACAGGCCCCACTTCACTCCCAGAACCGTGATGAACGGCATGAGCAGCACCGGATAACCGGGCCGCGCCTCGAAGATCCGCATGAAGCGGTCCGACATGAACGGCACGGTGTGTCCCGCCGTCTGCCCGGCCGCGAGCCGCGCGGACACCCCCCGCCACTGCTCGCGTCGGCACTCCTCGACGACCCGCCGGGTCGGACTCGCCCGGTGGAAGCGCACCACGTCGACGGCCTGGTTGCGCCGGGCGACCGACGCCTTTCCCGCGCAGACGTAGTCGATCGTCAGCGCGGCGGCCTCCTGCTTGCTCTCGCCGCGCAGGCTCAGCGCGTACGAGAGGTAGTTCTTGGTGTCGGGGGTGTCCCGGGAGGTGAGGTTGGCGAGCTGGAGGACGGCGAAGACGACGGCGATCAGGATCACCCGGGCGCGGGCGGAGCGGGGTGTCCGCAGCACCCGCGCCCGGACCCGGCGGGAACGCGCGCTCATGGAGGCGCTCACGGTGCCGCTCGTGGTGCCGTTCACGTGGACCTTCACGGGGCCTTTCACCGGGCCGCCCATGAGGATGTGAGGACGTCGTGGTCCGCCTGCGCGGGCCCCGGGACGACCGCCGCCCGTTCTGCGGCCTGCTCGCCGACCATCAGCGTCCGCACCACCCGCTCGGCGGCCCGGCCGTCGTCGAACTCGCAGAACCGCGCCCGGAATCCCGCCCGCAGCCGTGCCGACTCACCGTCCCGCCAAGCCCCCGACGCGAACACCCAGGTCAACTCCCGCTGCGAGCGGGCCACATGGCCCGGCGCGTCGGCCGTGACGTCGAAGTACGCGCCCCGGCTCGCCGCGTACGCGCCCCAGTCGTCCGCGAGGAGCACGATCGGCCGGTCCAGGTTGGCGTAGTCGAACATCAAGGCCGAGTAGTCGGTCAGCAGGGCGTCCGAGGCGAGCATCAGGTCCTCGACGCACGGTTCGTCGGTCGCGTCGACCACCTCACCGCGCCGGTGCAGTTCGGCCAGCCCCATCCCGCGCGCCGGACCGTCCGCGAGCGAGGGATGCAGCCGTACGACAAGGGTGTGGTCCGCGCCGAGATCGTCCGCGAACCGGGCCAGGTCGAGACGGTCGGCATGGCCGCCGCGGAGATGGTCGCGACGCGTCGGCGCGTACAGCACCACCCGGTTGCCGGCCGGGATCCCGAGCCGGGCGCGGACCGCCGCCCCGTCCTCGGGCCGGGCCCGCACGAGGACGTCGTTGCGCGGGCTGCCGGTGCGCAGCGAGGTGAAGTGGCAGGGGTAGGCGCGGTCCCAGACCAGCTCCGAGTGCCGGTTGGCGACCAGGCTGTAGTCCCAGCGGTCGGCGCGGCGCAGCATCTGCGGCACGTCGAGGCCGTGCCGGGCACCCGGCTTGTGCAGCAGGTCCGCGGCCATGTACTTCAGCGGGGTGCCCTGGTGGGTGTGGATGTGGACGCTGCCGGGGCGCTTGACCAGGGAGCCGGGCCAGTTGACGTTGTTCACGAAGTACGTGGCCCGCGCGGTGACCTGGCGGTAGCGCAGCGAGTCGAGGAGGACGTGCTCGGTCCCCGGCGGCAGCAGCGCGGCCTGCTCCGCGTCGCGCACCACCCACACCCCGCGCAGCTGCGGGGCGAGCTCCCGGGCCGCCGCGTACACCGCCCCGGGATCACCGAGGACCCCCCGGTGCGAGAACGCCGAGTACACCGCCAAGTGCGGGTCCAGTGACCGGTGTTCGTGGACCGCGGACCAGCCGTGCTTGACGCGCGCGGCGACGATCCGGCGCGCCTGCTGCCCGCGTCGGCCGAGCTCCCGGCCCGCGCGGTCCGCCTGCCTGCGCACCCGGTAGCGCGTGAAACCGCCCTCCAGGACACGCAGTTCGGACGGCACGGGGCCGCTCTTGTGCTTGCGGAAGAGCGCGGACGTCAGCCGGAAGAACTCGGCCTTGTCCTCCTCCGGAAGCCGGTCCTCCTTGGAGAGGATGTCGAGGCAGTGCTCACCCATCTTGTGGTGCAGATACGGACGCCAGTCGGACAGTTCCTGGCGGGAGCCGACGAACGCGAAGACCCGCTCGTACTGGTCGTGGATGTCGAAGTGCTTGCGGCTGGTGGTGGACAGGATGTTGCCCTGGCGGCGCTGGCGGTAGGCCAGACAGATCCGGTCCAGCGTCGCGATCCGCTCGGCGCTGAGCATCACCGGGAACGTCCAAGGGGTGTCCTCGTAGTACCCGGGAGGGAAGGCGAAGCCCTCCCGTTCGACGAACGCGCGGCGGTAGACCTTGTTCCACACCACCATCAACAGGTCGAGGATCTCCGGGTGTTCAGCCGCGGAGAAGGTGCCGGCACCGGCCTCCGTGAGCACCCGCGCGAGCACGTTCCTGCGGGTGCCGCCCCACCAGTAGGTGCGCGCGTAGTCGAAGACCAGTACATCCGGGTCGGCGGTCTCGTCCAGGCGGTCGGCGACGGCGCGCAGCGCGCCCGGCGTGAGGGTGTCGTCGCTGTCGAGGAAGAAGAGGTAGTCCCCGCCGGCGAGCGGCATCCCGGCGTTGCGGGCGCGGCCGAGCCCCACGTTCTCCGGCAGGTGCAGCACCCGTACGCGCGGATCGCGGGCCGCGTACTCGTCGAGGATCGCGCCGCAGCCGTCCGGGGAGCAGTCGTCGACGGCGATGACCTCGAGGTCCGTGTACGACTGGTCCAGGACCGAGTCGAGGCACTCGCGCAGATAGCCCTGCACCTTGAAGACGGGGACGATGATGCTGAAGCGGGGCACGTCAGCTCCTTACGAGGGTGGACGCGGCGGGAGCCGGGACGCGTTCGGCGAGCGGCAGGACGGGCGGGATCGCCTCGGGGGGTTCGCCCAGCAGCACTCTGCGCACGACCCGCTCGGCGGCCCTGCCGTCGTCGAACTGGCAGAAGCGCTCACGGAACCGGGCCCGCAGCGCGGCGGCGGCCGGATCCGCGTAGGAGCCGTCGGTGAAGAGCGTGGCCAGCTCGCCCGGGGTGCGCGCCACCCGGCCCGGCGGCTCCTCCAGCACGTCGAAGTAGACGCCCCGCGTCTCCCGGTAGACCTCCCAGTCGTCCGCGTACACGACGATCGGGCGGTCGAGGTTGGCGTAGTCGAACATGATCGACGAGTAGTCCGTGATCAGCGCGTCGGCGGCCAGACAGACGTCCTCGGAGGACCGGTGCCCGGTCACGTCGATGATCCGCCCGGAGCCGCGACCGCGCCCCTCGTCGTAGAAGTAGTGGGCGCGCAGCAGGACGACGAACTGATCGCCGATCTCCTCGCAGAAGGCCTCCAGGTCGAGCCGGGACTCGAAGCCGGTGCTGTAGTCGCGGTGCGTGGGCGCGTACAGCAGCGCCGTCCTGCCCTCGGGCACCCCGAGCCGTTCGCGGACCGCGGCCACGTCCTCGGCGGTCGCCGTGCAGTAGACGTCGTTGCGCGGGTAGCCGTACTCCAGGGCCTCGTAGCTGCCGGGGAAGGCCCGTTCCCACATCTGGGTGGAGTGCCGGTTGGAGGAGAGGTTGTAGTCCCAGCGGTCCACCCGGGACAGCAGTTTGGCGAAGCTGCCGGTCGCGGCGGCCACCACCGGATACGTCGACTGGTCGACGCCCATCTTCTTCAGCGGTGTGCCGTGCTGGGTCTGGACGTGCACACTGCCGGGGCGTTTGACCACCCCGTCCGCGAAGTTGGCGTTGTTGACCAGGTACTTGGCGCGTGCCAGCACCTCCCAGCCGCGCCGGCTGCCGATCACCGCGTGCTCGATGCCCTTCGGCAGCGCGTCCACCGCCTCCGGCTCCACGAGGAACACCGAGCGGATGTGCGGGGCGAGTTCGCGGGCCTTGGCGTGGATCGCCGCCGGGTTGCAGGCGTAACCCCGGCCCCAGTAGGCGCAGTACACCGCGAGGTTCTCGTCGAGCGGGCGGCGCAACTGGACGGCGTAGAGCGCGCGGGTGCGCAGCGTCCTCGCTCGGGGCACCCGCCGGACCACCCCGGAGACGGCCCGGTTCGTGCCGCGCAGCGCGCGGAACGCGCTGTACGCACCCGTCGCGAGCAGCCGGTGCTGCACACCGAGACTGCCCGCCGGCACCCGGAACCCGGCCGGGCGGTGGCGCCGGTAGAGCTTGCCCGCCCGGCGGAAGAAGGCACGGCGGCGGCGCGCGGGCACCCGGGCGGGGTGCGCCGCCGTCTTCAGGACCAGGGAGAAGAGCTGGCCGAACAGCGCCTTCGACCGGGCCGCGGGCAAGGTCTGTTCCGAGGCGCGGACGAGGACCCGTTCGACCTGGTCGAGGAGTTCGAAGTGGTGCTCGCCCGGCGCGTTGAGCCGGCTGCCCTGGCGGCGCAGGTGATGGCGTACGCAGACCGTGCGCAGCAGGGCCGACCGTTCGGCCGCCACCGTCACCAGGCCGCCCCAGCCCGCGTCCGTGAAATGCCCTTCGGGGAAGGCGAGTCCGTGCTCGGTGAGGAAGCCGCGGCGGTACGCGGCGCTCCACGCCGGAACGTGCACGCCCAGCACCTCAGGGGCCTTGTCGAGCGGGGGTGTGCTCGGCTCGCCCTCCCACCAGTGCACCCGCTGATGCCCGAACCAGAGGACGTCCACACCGGCCGGGAGCCCCGCGTCCAGGGCGGCCAGCGCGCCCGGCACCAGGTCGTCGTCGCCGTCGAGGAAGAGCAGGTACGCGCCGGTCGCCGCGGCGATCCCGGCGTTGCGCGCCGCGCTCAGCCCCCCCGACGGCGGCGAATGGACCGGGGCCACCCGGGAGTCCCGCTCCGCGTACGCGGCGGCGACCGTCGCGGCCGGGGAGTCCGGCTCGTCGCAGACCGGGATCAGCTCGAAGTCGCCGAAGGACTGGGCCAGGACCGAGTCCAGCGCGCGGGCCAGTCGCCCGGCGACTCCGAAGGTGGGCACGATGACGCTGAAGCGGGGCATTCTGCTCTTTCTCTCAAGGGGCGCCGAACGGGGGATTCATCGCCCGGGGCGCCCGGTCGGCCGCCAGGTGGAGGGCCGGGTGGGCGTGGGCCGCGACGGACTGGACGGCACGCGGACTCCGGTTCAGAGGGATTCGGTCGGGTTCAGAGGGTCTCGGCCAGGGGAACGGCGGCACCCGGAGCCGGAACAGTTCCGAGCGGCCGGGCGGCGGGTCCATCCGGCGGCAGGACGGAGCCCGGAACGCGGGGGAGGGCCGCCGCGGCCGAGGGGACCGGGCGGCGCTCGGCGAACGGGACGAACGGCGGCACAGAGGCCGGCTCGCCGAGCACCACATGCCGTACCACGCGTTCGGCGGCGAGCCCGTCGTCGTACGGGCAGAACCGCTCACGGAACGCGGCCCGCAGCTGCGCGGAGCGCGAGCCGCGCCAGTGACCGGTCGCGAAGATGTCGATCAGCTCGTCCTCGCCGCGCGCGACCGCGCCCGGCGGGAAGGCGCGCAGGTCGAAGTAGGTGCCGCGGGCCGCCTCGTACGCCTCCCAGTCGTCCGCGAGGACGACGATCGGCCGGTCCAGGACCGCGTAGTCGAACATCAGGGACGAGTAGTCGGTGACCAGTACGTCCGCGGCGAGGCACAGCGACTCGACGCTCGGGTGCCCCGACACGTCGACGATCCGGCCGCCCGCCGTGTCCGTGAGCGGCGCCCCGTACGTGTGATGGGCGCGGGTCAGCACCATGAAGCGCGGACCCAGCCGGCGCAGCACCCGCTCCAGGTCCAGGGCGCGGCGCTGGGTGCGCCGGTAGTCGCGGTGGGTCGGCGCGTACAGCACGGCGACCGCGCCCGCGGGGATGCCGAGCGACTCGCGCAGCCCCTCCACGTCGGCCGAAGTCGCCTGCTGGAACACGTCGTTGCGCGGCAGCCCGTACTCCAGTGTCGTGTACGAGGAGGGGAACGCGCGCTCCCAGACCAGCGTGGAGTGGCGGTTGGCGGACAGGCAGTAGTCCCATGTGTCGGCGCCGCGCAGCAGTTCGGCGAAGTCGGTGCCGCGCGCGGCGGCCGGGCGGTCCTGGAGGTCGAGCCCCATCCGCTTGAGCGGCGTCCCGTGCTGGGTCTGGATCATGATCTGGCCGGGCCGCTTGACCAGCCGCCGGTCGAAGTTGACGTTGTTCACCAGGTACTTGGAGCGGGCGAGCGCCGTCCAGTAGCCCGCCGTGCCGGGACGCAGCCGGCCTGTCGCGGCCGGGATCGTGTGGTGGTGTTCGAGGTGCGCGATCCACGCCGTGCCGATGTGCGGTGCGAAACTGCGGAACGCGGACTCCAGGGCCCCCGGATTGCAGCCGTGGCCCCGGCCCCAGTAGCTGGAGAAGACGGCACGGTCATCGCGCAGCGGGAGACGGAGCTGCACGCGGTAGTGGAACTGGAGCGCGGCGCCGCGCACCGCGCGCAGCAGCCCGGCGGTCAGCCGCACGGCTCTCTTGCGGATCCGCGACAGGAAGGAGAGCAGCCGGTACGTGCGATGCGTGCCGAGCCCGACCAGCGCGTGCCGCAGCCGGGTGCGCGGACCGACCGGTGGGCCCGGGACGCGGTAACGGCGGTAGTGCGTACGGGCCTTGCGCAGGAACTCGGCCCGGGCGGCGCGCGGCAGCCGGCCCCGCTTCACGAACACCGTGGCGAGGTGGTCGACCATGCGCCGGAACAGCACCGGGCGCCACCGGTCCAGCTCAGGGTGCGCGTCGACATGGGCGAAGACACGGTCGTACTGCTCGAAGACGTCGAAGTGCTTATGGCTGCTGGTGCCGAGGATGCTGCCGTGCCGCCGCTGGCGGTAGTGCACACAGACCTGGTCGAGGGTGGCGATCGTCTCGGCGGACAGCAGCGCCGGATACGTCCAGGGCGTGTCCTCGTAGTACCCGGGCGGGAAGGTGAGGCCCGTGCGCTCGACGAACTCCCGGCGGTACGCCTTGTTCCACACCACCATCAGCAGCCGGAGCAGTCCGGGCCGCTCGTCCAGCCGGAACGGTGCCGGGCCCTCCTCGGTCAGCTGCGCCGAGACCTGGTTCCGAACGACCTCGCCCGACCAGAACGTACGCGCGTAGTCGTAGACCAGGACGTCCGGTTCGCCGGTCTCCTTCAGCCGGTCGGCGATGGCCCGCAGCGCGTCCGGAGTGAGACTGTCGTCGCTGTCCAGGAAGATCAGGTAGTCGCCGGTGGCGCGTTCGAGACCGGCGTTGCGGGCGCGCCCGAGCCCCACGTTCTCCGGAAGGTGCACGGCGAGGACGCGGGCGTCGCGGGCCGCGAACTCGTCGATGACGGCCCCGCAGGCGTCGGGCGAACAGTCGTCGACGGCGATGAGTTCCAGGTCCAGGTAGGACTGTTCGAGCACGGATTCAAGGCACTCGTGCAGGTACGCCTGAACCTTGTACACGGGGACGATGACACTGAACCTGGGCACGGGACATCCATGGGTCGGCGCGGGCATACCTGCCCGGAAACGGCCGAAGGGGTGACTTGGTTACGCCAGATGTGGCATCCGGGGGATGCCGGGTGAACGGCGAGGGGCGGGCCGGTGTCCGGCCCGCCCCTCAAACGCCGGTGGGATCTGCCTACTTGACCGCGCCCGCCATCACTCCCGAGACGAACTGCCGCTGGAACGCGAAGAACACGGCCAGCGGGATCACCATCGAGATGAAGGCGCCGGGCGCCAGCACGTCGATGTTGTTGCCGAACTGGCGTACCTGCGTCTGGAGCGCGACCGTGATGGGCTGGCTCCCCGAGTCGGAGAACACCAGCGCGACCAGCATGTCGTTCCACACCCACAGGCACTGGAAGATCCCCAGCGAGGCGATGGCGGGACCGCCGAGCGGCATCACGACCCGTACGAACAGGCGCAGTTCACCCGCGCCGTCCAGCCGGGCCGCCTCCAGGAGCTCCCGCGGGATCTCCGCGAAGAAGTTCCGCAGCAGGAACACCGCGAAGGGCAGGCCGTATCCGACGTGGAAGAGGACCACACCGGTGATCGACCCGAAGACGCCGATCTTCCCGAAGAGTTCGGCGATCGGGATCAGCGCCACCTGCACGGGAACGACCAGCAGCCCGACCACTCCGAGGAACCACCAGTCGCGGCCCGGGAACTCCATCCAGGCGAAGGCGTAGCCCGCGAGCGAGCCGATGACGACGACCAGGAGGGTCGCCGGGACCGTGATCAGCACCGTGTTGAGCAGCGAGTTGGTGATGTCGCTGTTCTCCAGGAGCTTCTGGTAGCTGTCCACGGTGAGTTGCGAGGGCGTGCTGAACACCTTCCACCAGCCGCTCGCGCTCATGTCCTCGGGCCTGCGCAGCGACGACAGCAGCAGCCCGATCGTCGGCACCAGCCAGAACAGGCCGACGAGCAGCAGGAAGACACGGAGGACGCCGCCGCTGACACGGCTCGCGATCCGCGAACCGAGCGAGGGCGCGGCCCTGTTCACGGCCGCGGCGGGCACGGTCTCCGCCAGCCGTCCGGCATGCGTGGTCATCGCCGCACCTCCCGCCCGAGCCTGCGAACGTTGCTGTGTCTTCCCGGGGGACAACCCCCGGACCCCCGGCCGGAAATGAGGCTTGGGCTCACCGCCGCACCTCCCGCCGAAGCCTGCGAACGTTGAACAGCATCACCGGGATCACCAGCAGGAGCAGGAACACCGCGATGGCGCTCGCGATGCCCGGCTGGTCCTCCGAGAAACCCTTGCGGTACAGCTCCAGGGCCAGCACGTTCGCGTCGTCCTGGGAGGAGCCCGGCGCGATGATGAAGACCAGGTCGAAGACCTTCAGCACATTGATCATCAGCGTCACGGCGACCACCGCGAGCACCGGCGCGAGCAGGGGCACGGTGACCCTGCGGAACACCTGCCACTCGTTCGCCCCGTCGACCCGGGCCGCCTCGAGCAGCTCGCGCGGCACTCCCGCGAGCCCCGCCGCGATCAGCACCATCGCGAAGCCCGCCCACATCCAGACGTAACTGCCGATGATGGCCGGGGTGACCAGGGACGGGCCGAGCCAGTCGACACCGTTGTACGGCTCCTTGAAGTTGCTCGCCGGGAGCCGCAGCCGGGCTCCGTCCGCCGTGCCCGGGAGCGAGAACGTGCCGTCGTCACCGACCTTCGCGGTGTCGACGACCTTGCCGTCCTTGACCGCCTCGATCCTCATCCTGGAGTAGCCCAGCTCGCCCGGGTCCACCTGGCCGAGCCGGCCGACACCCTTGCCGCGG
Organism: Streptomyces sp. NPDC005784; assembly: GCF_042871525.1. Taxonomy (NCBI): domain Bacteria; kingdom Bacillati; phylum Actinomycetota; class Actinomycetes; order Kitasatosporales; family Streptomycetaceae; genus Streptomyces; species Streptomyces sp. NPDC005784. The sequence goes on along the minus strand of NZ_JBIAIQ010000035.1, from coordinate 36,418 downwards.
GTGAAGTCCTGCCAGGCCGTCCCGGTGATCCTGCCGGGCTCGGACGCGGCTTGGACGGCCTTCTTGGCGCCCCCTGGCATCTGGTCCGGGGCGACACCGACGAGCGGGACGGTGACGGACTGCCCGGTGTGCACGGCCTCCCGGGTGATGAAGCCGCCGTTCTCGGCCTCCAGCGGCGACTGCCGGCCCGGGTGGGCCTTCGGGAACGCCGACGACGGGGCGAAGGTGTCGTGCACCCCCACCCACACCGCGTTCGCGACGCCCTTGCCCGGGTCCTGGTCGTACACCAGCCGGAAGATGATCCCCGCCGCGAGCATCGAGATCGCCATCGGCATGAAGACGACCAGCTTGAACGCCGTTCCCCAGCGCACCCGTTCGGTGAGCACCGCGAAGACCAGCCCCAGCGCGGTCGCGACCGTCGGGGCGAACACCACCCAGATGATGTTGTTCTTGAGCGCGGTGCGGATGCCGTCGTCGGTGAACAGCGCCTTGTAGTTGTCGAACCCGGCGAACCCCTTGCCCTGTTGGTCGTAGAAACTGCGGACGACCGAGTACCCGATCGGGTAGACCACGAGCGCGCCGAGCAGGACGAGGGCGGGCAGCAGGAACAGCGCCACCACCGTCCTGCGGGTCCCGGTCACGCTCTTGCGTGTACGGGCCGGGGGCACCGGTGCGGTGCCCCCGGCCGTTGCCGACGTCATGGCCGGATCAGCCCTTGTAGGCCGCTGCGGCGTCCGATTCGAGCTTCGCCTGTGTCCCCGCCACGTTCTTCGGGTTCTTCAGGAAGTCCTGCAGATCCTTCCACTCGCCCTTGCCGGGCGTGCCGCCGAAGGCCTGCGGGGCCTGGTCGGACATGTCGAAGCGGAAGTCGTCGCCGGCCGCGATCAGCGCCTTGGCCATGGACCGCTGGACCATGTTCGGATACGCGGAGTCGGCCACGGCCTTGTTGGGGGAGAGATAGCCGCCGAGCTTCGCCCAGATCGTCGCCGCGTCGGGCGAGGCGAGGAAGGTCAGCAGCGCCTGGCCCGCCTTGGACTCCTTCAGCAGCACGGCCGCGTCGCCGCCGCTCACCACGGGCGCCTTGTCGCCCACGGCCGGGAACGGGAACACCTTCGCGTCCGTCCCGATCTTCGCCTTGGTCTCCGCGATGTTGACGCCCACGAAGTCGCCCTCGAAGACCATGCCCGCCTTCGGCTGGTCGCCGCCGGTGAACGTCTGGGTCACCGAGGCCGGGAACTCCGTCTGGAGGGCGCCGTCCGCGCCGCCCGCGATGAAGTTCTTGTCGCCCCACACCTGGGCGAGCGTGGTCAGCGCGTCCTTCACGGACGGGTCCGTCCACTTGATCTTGTGCTGTGCGAGCTGGTCGTACTTCTCGGGTCCCGCCTGGGAGAGATAGATGTTCTCGAACCAGTCGGTGAGCGTCCAGCCGTCGGCGCCGCCGACCGAGAGGGGGGTGACCCCGGAGTCGTAGATCGTCTGCGCGGCGGTCAGGAACTCCTTCCAGGTCGTGGGCTCCTTGGCCCCCGCGTTCTCGAAGACCTTGGCGTTGTACCAGACCAGCGACTTGTTGGCGGCCTTGAAATACACGGCGTACTGCTTGCCGTCGACCTTGCCGAGGTCCTGCCAGCCCTGCGAGTAGTTCTTCGTCAACTGCGCCTGCGCGTCCGCGCCGACGGGCTTGGCCCACTTCTTCTCGACGGCCTGCTTGACCGCGCCGACCTGGGGGAGCAGCGCCACGTCCGGGGGCGCTCCGCCCGCGATCTTCGAACCGAGGAAGTTGATGATCGGGTCCTGCGCCGGTACGAAGGTGACCTTCGCGCCCGTGCGCTTCTCGAACTCCGCGAGCACCTTCTTGAAGTTGGCCTGTTCCGCCCCGGTCCACACGGCGGCGACCTCCAGGGTGGCGCCGTCGAGCTTGGGGAGGGTGACGGAGCCCGCGTCGGCGCCGCTGCTCTCCGTGCCCGTGCCCTTGTCGTTTCCCTTGGCCTTGTCGTCGTTGCCGCCACCGCACGCCGTGAGCGTGAGAGCGCCCGCGACGACGGCGGCCGCGGCGGCCTGTGCGACTCTGCGCGAGCGGCGCGTGGAGTGATCGGGCGACCTGCGTATCTGAGGATTGCTGCGCATCACTGCCCCGTTCTTCGTTCTTCGTTGAACGTCAAAGCGGCTGCCCCGTGCGCTCCGGTCTACGCCAGGTCGCTCGGGGGCGGCAAGACCACCGGTGCTGTCAAGTGGGCGATCGTGATTGGGTCGTGACGTGGGGTCACTTATGCCGAAGCGCACCAAAGAGGTGAGCCGGCCTTCCCCGTGTCCCCGGTCCGCGTACAGCGACGGGACCCGCGCGGTGACGCGCGGATCCCGAGGAAGCCCCGTGACACGCGTGCGGTAGGTGCGCGCACCACGTGACCCGCGGGCCGAAGCAGCGCCGGCCCCCGTGACCCGCGGGCCGAAGCAGCGCCGGCCCCCGTGACGCGTGGGCCGGCGCTGCTTCGGCCCGCGGGACGCGTGGGCTGGAGCAACGAGGGCCCGTGACGCGTGGGACAGGTCCCGTCCGGCGATTCCCGCCGGGCCCGCGGCGCCCGGCACCGCACTCCCCCGAGCTCTTCGAGCAGGGGGGACCCCCACGCCGCGTTGTCGGGCACGCCCGAGTACGCCCAGTACGAGGGCGACCCTCCACCTTGCGACGCACGGCTCCGGACGCTGCGGCCTGATCCGACGCGAATCGTCAGACAGGCCCTAGAGCAGCGAGGGCACCTCGACCGCGGAGACGGAACGTGCGGCTCGCTCCAGGGCGCTGGCGAGCAGGGCCAGGTCCGTGGGTCCGTTTCCCAGCTCGCGGACCGGGCGGCGGGCCGGCGGGTCGCCCATGCGGTGCCACTCCAGGGGGACGACCGTGGGGCGGAGTGTGGCCGTACGGGGAATGCGGCCGGTGACCCGCCCGCCCTGGAACGGCGTCTCCCGGCCGTCCGGACGGAGCAGCCGGCCCCGCCCGGGGGCGGGTTCCTCGGGTCCGGGCAGCGGTGCGTCGAGGGTGACGCGCAGCGCGGCGGAACGCGCCAGTTCGGACGCCGCCGTACGGCCGCCGACGCCGGACGCCGCCACGAGGTGCACCCCGAGCCGGTCCCCTTCCCGGGCGACGGCCTCCAGCGCCCGTACGACCGAACCGGCCGCCGGGCGTCCCGGGGACCCGAGCGGCGGTGAAAGCAGGGCGTCCAGGTCGTCGACGACCACGACCAGGCGGGCCAGCGGCGGCCCCGGCTCCGTCCGCTGCCGCGCGGCGGCGGGCCGCAGCCGCAGCGTCGAGCTGGGCGGTGTGTCGAGGTCCGAGGCGCCCAGGGACGAGGTCCCGCCCGACGAGGTCCCGGCGGAGCGCTGGGCCACGATCCGGCCGGGCACCGTGCGCCCGGCGTGCCACTCCGCGAAGCCGAGCCGGCCCAGCAGCTCGGACCGCCGCTTCAGCTCGGCACTCAGCGACTGGGCGAACTCCCGCATCCGCACAGGGTCGTTGGCCGTGAGGTGGGTGATGACGTGCGGCAGGTCCGTGCAGACCTGAAGTCCTTCGCCGCCGTTCGCCGCGCCATGGCCTCCCGTGCCGTCGCGTCCGTCCATCAGGACTATTCCGAGCCGGTCGGGCCGCTCGGCGGCGGCGAGGGACGCGGCGACCGAGCGCAGCAGTTCCGTACGGCCGCTGCCGGGCGGCCCCTCGATCAGCAGGTGCGGGCCCTCGACGGGCAGGTCGACGGCGACGGGGCCGCGCGGGCCCGCGCCGAGCACGGCCCGCGCCCGGCCGCCGAACGCCTCGGAGTCGTCCGCGGCGTCCGCCCAACGCGTCATCAGGGAGGCGGGGGTTGCCCGCGCCAGTCCCAACTCGTCGAGCAGGCGCGCCATCTGGGGCAGGGGCGCGGACACGCGCGTGTGCCGGTCCCCGAGCGCTCCGTCCGTCCGGAGCGGGGCGAGGGACCGGGCGAACCGCTCGGCCCAGGCGAGGGACACGGCGTCCACGGCGGCGACGGTGCCATGGCCCACGGGGCCGCGCGGCAGCTGTCCGGCCGTTCCGGAGGACGTACGGCCCGTGCGCGGCGCGGTGGCGTCGGCGGGTGTGGACGTGCCTCCGGGACCCGTTCGCCTTGCGGATCCGGGGTGCGGGATGCCCGTGTGGGTGGATCCGTCCTGTCGGGGACCGGAATGCGACGGCGCGGTGTGCGCGGGCCCGGAGCGCGGTGATCCGGAGTGCGCGGGCCCGGTGGGTCCCCGTCCGGCGCGGTCGGGTCCGGCGCTGTCGAGTCCGCCGTACCGGGAGTCGCTGTGGAAGGCCCCCGCGTGCGGCGCGCCCTCCGGGGAGCGCTCGCCGGTACCGCCCGGTGCCACCCGCATCAGCCGCAGTGCCGTGGCCACGTCGCCGCTGAGCAGCGCCACCGCCCCGCACTCGCGGAAGGCCGGCGAGGCCTCGCAGGCCGCTTCGTACGTCTCCGTCACCGGCGACGCGGGCGAGGCCGCCGCGGTCTCGGCGAGGCACACCAGATGGATTCCGGCCCGCGAGCCGTCGTGCGCGAGGCGCATCACGGCCTCCCGCAGGTCGGCGCCCCCGGGGTCCCCGTCCACGACGACCACTGTGTACGGGCCGTCGTAGCCGTCGTCCGTGCAGTCCTCCCGCGCCCAGGAGGGCCGCCGCAGCGCGCCCCGCGGGCCGTCGTCGCCGACCGGGGCGACGCGCTCGCCGTCGTCGTGCGTCCCGGACCGGGCGGCCGGAACCGTCGCGCCGGCGCTTCTGGACAGCGGGCCACCGCCGCCCGGCGCGACCACCGCCTCCGCCAGGTGGTCCTCTAGGCGGCGCAGGAGTTCGTCGGTGCGCGCCGCCGCCTGGTCGCGGTCGTACGCGAGAAGGAGACGGCAGTCCTGGCCGTGGGCGGGGCGCAGATGGGGGAGCCAGCCGAGCCAGGACCACTCGGCGCTGCGCTCCTCCACCGTGCGGGCCCGGTCGGTGCTGATGAGGACGATTTCCAGGGTGTCGGGGGAGTGCAGCGCGGCGAGCTGCGCGACGACCGCGCGGGCCAGCCCCGCGAGACGCGCGCGCGGTCCGGCCAGGCCCAGCGAGCCGGCCTCCCGCAGTCCGGCGGTCACCGGTACCGCGGGGAGCAGGCCCGAGCCGTCCGGCGCCGTCCGGTCGGCCGTGCCCAGCCGCACCGTCAGCGCCTCGGGGTGTCCGGGGCCCCGCTCCCACAGCCGGGGACCCGGGCCCAGCGCGGTGAGCAGCAGGGTCGCCGGGTCGGGCCAGCTCTCGGGCGACCGCCGCACGGCGGGAGGGAGTTCGTCCACCGCCACGGTTCCGTCGTCGTACGCCTCCTGGGCGGTCCCGGCCGGTCCTCCGCGGCCGCCGGCCAGACGCCGGGCCCACGCGCCGATGCCGCCCCGCCTGCGCACCCCCGGCGGGATGTCCGTGCCCCGCGGTGGCGTGCCTTTGCGCGCACCCGGGATGTCCGCCCCGGGGGTGCCGGACGCGTCGGAGGTCTCCGTGGGACCGCCGGGGCGACCCGCCCCGCGCGTGGACGCGCCGGGGCCGAAACCGTGGCCCTGCGCCGTGGCGCCCCGCGGCCTGCTCTCGATCCGGGGTGCCTCGCCATGCTCGGGCACGGCCAGGGGCACCGCCCGTCCGTGCTCCAGCGCTCCGGGGACGCCGCCACCGGAGGCCCCCCACTCCGCGGTCCCGTAGGCGTGATGCGTCCCGCCAACGGGCGGAAGGGCGCCTCCCTGCGCGAGGGAGGCGCTCTCCCCGCGCGCGTGGGGCACGGCACCGCGCGGGGGCTGCGCGCCCTGCGGGGAACCCGGCGAAGCGGAGGAGGGTGTGTTCGGTCCGGTGGCGGAGTCGCCCCGCGAGACCTCCGCGGGGGAGCGGCCCGGGGGCGCGGAGGCCGTGTCCGGCCGGGCGGCGGTGCCGGCGCCCGCCGGGTCGCCGTGTCTGCCGAACCCGTCGACCCCGGAGCGACCGTCCTCGGCCGACCCGGCCCGCACCCTTACATGGCCTTCGCCGTCCGGAGCCGTCTCCACGACGCCCGGACCTCCCGGCGGGGCGAGCCGCAGGGCGGACTCGCCGACGCGCAGCAGCGCGCCCTCGGTGAAGGGGACCGGGCGGCTGCCGACGCGGGAGCCGTCGAGTGTCGTGCCGTTCGTGGAGCCGATGTCGGCGACCGAGACGCGGCCCTCGGGGGTGACGGTGACCGCGCAGTGCAGGCGGGACACGTCCGGGTCGTCCAGGGGCACGTCGGCGTCCGCGGAGCGGCCGACCCGGATCTGGCCGCCGTGCAGCAGGTGCACACCGCCGGCGTCGGGTCCCGCGACCACGTGGAGCTGGGCCGAGACGTCGTCCAGGTCGGGACCCGGCTCGGCGGGTGCGCCCAGACAGAGCACGGCGCCGTCGGTCAGCGGCGGTTCGCCGAGGGTGCAGCGCTGGGCGTCGAGCCGCTCGGCGCCCGCGTAGAGCACGATCTGGCCCCCGCCCGGCTCACGGCCCCGCTCGCCCTGGGAGGCACCCCCGCTTCCCCCGACCGCCGCGGCCAGCCCCGACGCGACCGCGGCCAGCGCCGTCCCGGCGGGCGCGGTGACCAGCACATCGCAGGCGGTGGCTCGCCCCCGCGGCTCCGAGGGCGGGCCCAGCGGGTCTACGACGGTCAGCCGGATCTGCATCGCCGTCAGGGGTCCCTTCCGCGCAGGTGTCCGCGACGAGGACGAGGCTGCGCTGCGGTCCCCCACCGCAGATCCCCCCACCGCACACGGGCACGTCGGCCAGTACTGGAGGCATCCTCGCACCTGCCACCGACAACACGCCCGCCCCCCACCCGTAAGTGATCTTGATTGGTCGGCTCTGCCCGTAAAAGTGCCTGACCAGTGCCCGGCCGCTGTCCGCTTGAGATCGGTCACGCCCGGCCCCGGCAACCAAGTGACCGGAGTGAGCGTCTTTCCGTCGAACATGAGCGAGCGACTTTCCGTGGACCGTCGAACGCGGACGGGAACGCATACGTAAGCGCTTATGCGGACCACAGGTGCGCATGGGACCTATGGGAAAGCACACGAGGAGGACAGCGCGGTGCCGGCCAGGGCGGCACTACAGTGGGTCGGAAACTCCTGTACCACGGTGATCACGGTGGACGGACCAGGCAAGCAAGCAACAGGGAGCGCATGACGTGCGGCCGGTAGGGAGCAAGTACCTCCTTGAGGAGCCGCTGGGGCGCGGCGCCACAGGCACGGTCTGGCGAGCCCGCCAGCGGGAGACCGCGGGCGCCGAGGCGGCCGTCGCCGGGCAGCCCGGCGAGACCGTGGCGATCAAGGTCCTGAAGGAAGAGCTCGCGAGCGACGCCGACATCGTGATGCGGTTCCTCCGCGAGCGGTCGGTGCTGCTGCGCCTGACCCACCCGAACATCGTGCGCGTACGCGACCTCGTCGTCGAAGGCGATCTCCTCGCCCTCGTCATGGACCTGGTCGACGGCCCCGATCTGCACCGCTACCTGCGCGAGAACGGGCCGTTCTCGCCCGTCGCCGCCGCCCTCCTCACCGCCCAGGTCGCCGACGCGCTCGCCGCCAGCCACGCCGACGGCGTCGTGCACCGCGACCTGAAGCCCGCGAACGTCCTGCTCAAGCAGGACGCCGGCGGGATGCACCCGATGCTGACCGACTTCGGCATCGCGCGGCTCGCCGATTCCCCCGGCCTCACCCGCACCCACGAATTCGTCGGCACGCCCGCGTATGTCGCCCCGGAGTCCGCGGAGGGACGCCCGCAGACGTCCGCCGTCGACATCTACGGCGCCGGCATCCTGATGTACGAGCTGGTCACCGGGCGCCCGCCGTTCGCCGGCGGGTCCGCCCTCGAAGTGCTGCACCAGCACCTGAGCGCCGAACCGCGCCGCCCCTCGACCGTCCCGGACCCGCTGTGGACGGTCATAGAGCGCTGCCTGCGCAAGAACCCGGACGAGCGGCCCAGCGCCGAGAACCTCGCGCGCGGACTGCGTGCCGTCGCCGCCGGTGTCGGGGTGCACGCGACCCCCGCGCAGATCGCCGCCGCCGACGGTGTGGGCGCCCTGCTCGCCCCCGACCCGGCCCCGGCGCCCGTCCCGGACATGCCCGGCGCGGCCGACCCCACGCAGGTGCTCCCGCAAGGTGCGGCCTCCTACGACCCGTACGGCGCGACCAGCGTGCTGCCGCACACCTCCGGCGCGGCCGACCCGACCGCCGTGCTGCCGCCCGTGCCGCAGCACCAGCCGGGCGGACCGGGCGGCCAGGGCGAGGACCCGCACCCCTGGCAGAACCAGCTGCGCGCGGCCCGTGACCGCAACGAACAGACGCAGGTCCAGTACCTCGACCCGAACGAGGACCCGCTGCGCCGCCGCCCCCAGCGGCAGGTCGCACGACCGCAGCAGCAGCCCCAGCAGCAGCGTCCGCAGCGCGGCCAGCAGCCGCCGCCGGGCTACGGCTATCCGCAGGGGCAGCAGCAGCAACAACAGCAGCAGTACGGGCAGCAGCAGCCGCAGCGCTACGCCCCCGCGCCCCAGCAGCAGCCCCAGCCGCAGCGGTACGCGCCCGAGCAGCAGCGGCCCCAGCAGCCCGCGCCGCGTCAGCCGCGCGAGCCCCGGCAGCGCAGTTCCAACCCCATGAAGATCCCGGGGCTCGGCTGCCTCAAGGGATGCCTGTTCACGATCATCATCCTGTTCGTCGCCGGCTGGCTGGTCTGGGAATTCAGTCCCCTCCAGCACTGGATCGGATCCACCAGGAGTTTCTGGGGCGAGCTGACCCACACGTACCACCAGGTCAGCAGCTGGGTCGGAGATCTCGGCTCGAAGAACCCCTCAGGCAACTGACTCTGGGGATTTGTCGACAACTGACGGGTGATTTCGGTCTCGGGAGTGAAGGTTGGCTCCGCGGGCGCGTACTTTAAGCGGCAACACGCGTCTGTAGGAGCAGTCTTGGCACGCAAGATCGGCAGCAGGTACACCGCGCACCAGATCCTGGGGCGGGGGAGCGCCGGCACGGTGTGGCTGGGCGAGGGACCCGAGGGGCCCGTCGCCATCAAGCTGCTGCGCGAGGACCTCGCGTCCGACCAGGAGCTGGTGGGGCGCTTCGTGCAGGAGCGCACCGCACTGCTCGGTCTCGACGATCCCCACGTGGTGGCGGTGCGCGACCTGGTGGTGGACGGCAACGACCTCGCCCTCGTCATGGACCTCGTACGGGGCACCGACCTGCGCACCCGGCTCGACCGGGAGCGGCGGCTCGCCCCCGAGGCCGCGGTCGCGATCGTCGCCGACGTCGCGGACGGACTCGCCGCCGCGCACGCCGCCGGGGTCGTCCACCGCGACGTGAAGCCCGAGAACGTCCTGCTCGACATGCAGGGCCCGCTCGGCCCCGGCGGCTCCCACCCGGCCCTCCTGACCGACTTCGGTGTGGCCAAGCTCATCGACTCGCCGCGCCGGACCCGGGTCACGAAGATCATCGGCACGCCGGACTACCTGGCGCCCGAGATCATCGAGGGCCTGCCGCCGCGCGCCGCCGTCGACATCTACGCCCTGGCGACCGTGCTCTACGAACTGCTCGCCGGGTTCACGCCCTTCGGGGGCGGACACCCCGGCGCGGTCCTGCGACGCCATGTCACGGAGACCGTGGTCCCGCTCCCGGGCATCCCGGACGAGCTGTGGCAGCTGATCGTGCAGTGCCTGGCGAAGGCGCCGGCGTCCCGGCTGCGGGCGTCCGAGATGGGGGCACGGCTGCGGGAGCAGCTGCCGCTGCTGGCCGGGATGCCGCCCCTGGACGTGGACTCCCCGGACGCGGAGTCCGCGGACGGGGACGAGGAGTACGAGGAGACCGCGGAGCCGCCCGCGCCCGCCGCGGCGCGTGAGCGGCGCGGGGCCGTACCCCTGGTGCCGGGGGCCGCGCCCGACTCGAACCGGGACACCCACACCTCGATGCGGGTGCCGGCGCCCGACGAGCTGGCCGGCGGGGCCCGGGGAACGGCTCGGGCGCCCCGCGCGGCGGGCGCGCCCCGTCCCGGGTCCGCCCGGCACCGCGCCTCCGCCCGCCGGCGGCGCATCACCCTGGGGGTGGCGGCGGCCGTGCTCGTCGCCGCGGTGGGCGTCGGCACCTGGCTGGCCACCTCCGACGACGGCGCCGACGCGACCCCCCAGGACACGAAGAACTCGGCCCCGGCCTCCCCCTGACCCCCCTGGGTACGGGCGAGGCGGGGCCCCTCGGGGGCGAAGGGCGAGGCCCGGTTGTCGTAACCGTTACGCTGGAGGCGTGGCAGTCGTCGATGTATCCGAAGAGCTCAAGTCCCTCTCCTCGACCATGGAGTCGATCGAGGCCGTCCTGGACCTCGACAAGCTGAGGGCAGATGTCGCCGTGCTCGAGGAGCAGGCGGCCGCGCCGTCCCTGTGGGACGACCCGGACGAGGCGCAGAAGATCACCAGCAAGCTGAGCCACCTCCAGGCGGAGGTCAGGAAGGCCGAGACGCTCCGCGGGCGCATCGACGATCTGAGCGTGCTCTTCCAGATGGCCGAGGAGGAGGACGACCCGGACACCCGTGCCGAGGCCGATGTCGAGCTCGTCGCCGTCAAGAAGGCGCTGGACGAGATGGAGGTCCGCACGCTCCTGTCCGGCGAGTACGACTCCCGTGAGGCCGTCGTCACCATCCGTGCCGAGGCCGGCGGCGTCGACGCCTCCGACTTCGCCGAGAAGCTCCAGCGCATGTACCTGCGCTGGGCCGAGCGCCACGGCTACAAGACGGAGCTCTACGAGACCTCGTACGCGGAAGAGGCGGGCATCAAGTCCACCACCTTCGCCGTCAAGGTGCCGTACGCGTACGGCACGCTCTCCGTGGAGCAGGGCACGCACCGGCTGGTGCGCATCTCGCCGTTCGACAACCAGGGGCGCCGCCAGACCTCCTTCGCCGGTGTCGAGATCCTGCCGGTCGTCGAGCAGACCGACCACATCGAGATCGACGAGTCCGAGCTGCGGATCGACGTGTACCGCTCGTCCGGTCCCGGCGGCCAGGGCGTCAACACCACCGACTCCGCGGTGCGCCTGACCCACCTCGCCACCGGCATCGTCGTCTCGTGCCAGAACGAGCGGTCGCAGATCCAGAACAAGGCCTCGGCCATGAACGTTCTGCAGGCCAAGCTCCTCGAGCGGCGCAGGCAGGAGGAGCAGGCCGCGATGGACGCCCTCAAGGGCGACGGCGGCAACTCCTGGGGAAACCAGATGCGTTCGTACGTCCTGCACCCGTACCAGATGGTCAAGGACCTGCGCACGGACTTCGAAGTCGGCAACCCCGAGGCCGTGTTCGGTGGCGAGATCGACGGCTTCCTGGAGGCCGGAATTCGCTGGCGCAAGCAGCAGGAGAAGTAGGCACGCGCGAGGCGCGGTGTCGGCGGGCCTTTTGCGCCCTCTCCAAAACCTCTTTGTCGACAAGGCAACTGCCGTCCACCGGACGGAAGTTGCCTTTGTCGTAGGGGCTGCCTGGGTCTTACGTCACAGTGAGATGTCCGCACGCCAGGCAAACGATGTGGTTCCGGACATCGCGTACGCAACGACCTTGACGTTGCTTTGAAAACTGGGAAGGGTGACGTGTGGCATGCGTATCTCCGGGGCGCATGTGAACCGGGGGGTCGAGCGAAACCTCCTGTGACGCCGTGGCTCCGGGCGCTGCTCCATTGACGATCAGCTACTGGGGGTAGCAGGCAGATGACCAAGAAGACGCGGATCCGCGCGGCACGGATAGCCGCCGGCGTGATGATCGCCGCCGGTGCTTCACTGACCGCGGCGGGAGTCGCCTCGGCGACCGGCACGGACGGCCCGACCCCGGACCCGTCCGGCACGGGTATCCCGACGTCGCAGGCTCCCACTACTGAGGCGCCTCCGACGTCACAGCCTCCCACCGAGGAGCCTCCGACGTCGCAGCCTCCCACCGAGGAGCCTCCGACGTCGCAGGCCCCGACCACCACCACGCCCACCGAGGACCCGACCGAGCCGTCGGAGGAGCCCGCCACCGGCTCGTCCACCGTGCCGGCGGACGGCAACTCCGGCACCGGCAACGACAACGACCCCAACGGTGGAGCCGCCGCCCAGGAAGAGGGCTCCTCGGCCCTCACCGACACCGGCTCGGACACCGCGGCCCAGGGCAAGGACGGCGCGCTGGCCGAGACGGGTGCCGGCCAGACCGTGTTCCTGCTCGTCGGTGCCGCCACGATGGTCGCCGGTGGTATCGGCTTCCGTCTGCTGCCGCGCCTCGCCGGCGGCCGCGGCGGTGCCGCCGCCTGACGCACACCCGTACGACGAAGGGCCCGGAGCAGCTCGCTCCGGGCCCTTCTCGTGTTCAGGGGTGTCGGCGGCCGTGCGGGGCCGTCCGCGCGGCTCTCACACCGTCTGGTGGGCCAACAGCGCCACTGCCGCGATCAGTACCGCGAGCAGGGCGATCAGTGCCATGGGGTTGAGTCCCGCGAAGGGGCTCTCCTGCTGGAGGCGCTCCCGGTTCGCGCGACAGACAGGGCAGCGGCCCTCACTGACAGGTGCCGCGCAGTTAGCGCATACCAATCGGTCGTACGTCATGCGCCGACCCTCCTTGCGACGTCTCCGCGTACGCAACGTTCTCGCGTACACATCGCTGTCTTAACGCTTCGGCGAACGCAACCGTTCCCCTACCACTGTGCCAGGTTCCGCGGAATTCGGCGCGGCTCGCCTTATTCTGCCCCGCCCGGAGTGCCGTCAGCCGCTCGGATCAGGTGTGAAACGCGCCTCAGATCCGTGACAAATCGTGCAAGCCGCGCGCAACCCCGTACGCCGACTGCGCTCGCACACCCGGTTCGCGTATGGTCACGCACACCTACCCCCGGCGACCCGTGGTGCACCCGTGATCCGATTCGACAATGTCTCCAAGGTCTACCCCAAGCAGACCCGCCCCGCTCTCAGGGATGTCTCCCTGGAGGTCGAGCGCGGAGAATTCGTGTTCCTCGTGGGGTCCTCCGGCTCCGGAAAGTCCACCTTCCTGCGGCTGATCCTCCGCGAGGAGCGGACCAGCCAAGGTCAGGTGCACGTCCTGGGCAAGGACCTCGCGCGCCTCTCCAACTGGAAGGTGCCGCAGATGCGCCGCCAGCTGGGGACCGTGTTCCAGGACTTCCGTCTGCTGCCCAACAAGACGGTCGCCGAGAACGTGGCCTTCGCCCAGGAGGTCATCGGCAAGTCCCGCGGCGAGATCCGCAAGTCCGTGCCCCAGGTGCTCGACCTCGTCGGCCTGGGCGGCAAGGAGGACCGGATGCCCGGCGAGCTGTCCGGCGGTGAGCAGCAGCGTGTGGCCATCGCGAGAGCCTTCGTGAACCGGCCCAAGCTCCTCATCGCCGACGAACCGACCGGAAACCTCGACCCGCAGACCTCCGTGGGCATCATGAAACTGCTCGACCGGATCAACCGGACGGGCACCACGGTCCTGATGGCGACGCACGACCAGAACATCGTGGACCAGATGCGCAAGCGCGTCATCGAGCTGGAGCAGGGCCGTCTCGTCCGCGACCAGGCACGCGGCGTCTACGGCTACCAGCACTGATCATCGTCCACGGAAAGGTCTGAGGAAGACGCCATGCGCGCGCAGTTCGTTCTGTCGGAGATCGGTGTCGGTCTCCGCCGCAACCTGACCATGACCTTCGCGGTCGTCGTCTCGGTCGCCCTCTCGCTCGCCCTGTTCGGCGGCTCGCTCCTGATGAGCGACCAGGTGAACACCATGAAGGGCTACTGGTACGACAAGGTCAACGTCTCGATCTTCCTCTGCAACAAGAGCGATGCCGAGTCCGACCCGCACTGCGCCAAGGGCGCGGTGACCAGCGACCAGAAGAAGCAGATCGTCGCCGACCTGGACAAGATGTCCACGGTCGTCCAGAAAGTCACGTACGAGTCCTCGGACCAGGCGTACAAGCACTACAAGGAGCAGTTCGGCGACTCCCCGCTGGCCAGCTCCCTCACGCCGGACCAGATGCAGGAGTCGTACCGGATCAAGCTGAAGGACCCGGAGAAGTACCAGGTCATCGCGACCGCCTTCGACGGCCGTGACGGCGTGCAGTCCGTGCAGGACCAGAAGGGCATCCTGGACAACCTGTTCGGGCTCCTGAACGGCATGAACTGGGCCGCGCGCGCGGTGATGGCGATGATGCTCGTCGTCGCGCTGATGCTGATCGTCAACACCGTCCGCGTATCGGCGTTCAGCCGGCGGCGTGAGACGGGCATCATGCGGCTCGTCGGCGCCTCCGGCTTCTACATCCAGGCGCCGTTCATCGCGGAGGCCTCGGTCGCCGGACTCATCGGCGGCGGTGTCGCCTGCGGATTCCTGCTGATCGCCCGGTACTTCATCATCGACCACGGGCTGGACCTGTCCCACAAGCTCAACCTGATCAACTTCATCGGCTGGGACGCCGTGTTGACCAAGCTCCCGCTCATCCTCGCGACGAGCCTGCTGATGCCCGCAGTGGCCGCGTTCTTCGCGTTGCGCAAGTACCTGAAGGTGTGACGCATACCAAGAGGGCCGTACCGTCAACCGGCGGTGCGGCCCTTCGCGTTGTCCTAGACTCACCGGCATGTCAGGCCGTGACCTGTTCTGCGAGCCCCGCCGCATCCGCCGCGGGGCGGCCCTGACATTGGTGTTCGCGAGTGTCCTCGTCGCCGGTGCGGCGACCGGATCGTTCTGCGACCCCGCCCGGAAGACCCCGGCCCGGACGCCCGGTTCGGCAGCGGCACGCCACCACGACGAGGTCGCCGAGGCCGCCGCCGAGGCGATGGCCGACGGCAAGTCCCCCATGGAGGCCGCCGAACGCGCCGTCAGCCGCAGCGGAGACCGCTGGGGCGCCGTCTACTCCCAGGGCGAGTACGAGGAGTTCGAGGAAGCCCTCGACGGCCAGTACACCGGCGTCGGCCTGTGGGCCCGCCGTGAACGCGACGGACGGATCGAGGTCACCCGCGTCAGCGCCGGCTCGCCCGCCGCCGCCGCGGGCATCCGCAAGGGCGACCGGCTGCGCACCGTCGACGGCGCGAAGGTGGACGGCAGGCCGGTCACCGAGGTGGTCTCGTTACTGCGCGGCGACGCGGACGACGCGACCGCCGGCACGAAGGTCTCCCTCGGCCTGGAGCGCGGCACGCAGTCGTGGAGCCGGACCCTGCGCCGCGCCAGGCTCTCCACGGACTCCGTGACCGTCAGCGGGCTTCCCGGCGATGTCACCCTGATCAAGGTCGACGCCTTCACCAAGGGCGTGGGCGACGCCGTACGGGCCGCGGTCGGCCGGGCGCCCGGCCGGGCCGGGATCGTCCTCGACCTGCGCGGCAACTCGGGTGGCCTGGTCACCGAGGCCGTCACCACCGCCTCCGTCTTCCTCGACGGCGGCCTCGTCGCCACGTACGACGTGAACGGCGCACAGCGCGCCCTGCACGCGGACTCCGGCGGCGACACCACCAGACCCCTGGTCGCGCTCGTCGACGGTGGCACGATGAGCGCCGCCGAGCTGCTCACCGGTGCCCTCCAGGACCGCGGGCGCGCGGTCGTCGTGGGGTCAAGGACGTTCGGCAAGGGCTCGGTCCAGATGCCGAGCCGGCTGCCCGACGGTTCCGTGGCCGAGCTGACCGTCGGGCACTACCGCACGCCCGCGGGGCGCTCCGTCGACGGCCGGGGCATCACCCCCGACCTGGAGGCGGACAAGGAGTCGCTGAAGCGGGCCGAGACCGTGCTGAGCGGCCTCGGAGACCCTTCGTGACCTCTGGAGCGATGCCCCGGTAATCGGCTTTCCCCCGAGGCCCCCTGTAGTGCGAAAATGGCCAGCACTATGAGCAAGGGAATGTACGTACCGAAGGAGTCCCAGCCCAAGCAGGGCGGCCAGGGCTCCGGCAAGGCCAAGGACGGCAAGCGCAAGATCGTCGCGCAGAACAAGAAGGCGCGGCACGACTACGCGATCGTCGACACCTACGAGGCCGGGCTCGTCCTGACCGGCACCGAGGTGAAGTCGCTGCGCCAGGGGCGCGCCTCGCTGACCGACGGCTTCGTCCAGATCGACGGGAACGAGGCGTGGCTGCACAACGCCCACATCCCGGAGTACAGCCAGGGCACCTGGACCAACCACACCGTGCGCCGCAAGCGCAAGCTCCTCCTGCACCGCGAGGAGATCGACAAGCTGGAGGCGAAGACCCAGGAGACGGGTCACACGATCGTGCCGCTCGCCCTGTACTTCAAGGACGGCCGGGCGAAGGCGGAGATCGCGCTCGCCCGCGGCAAGAAGGAGTACGACAAGCGGCAGACCCTTCGCGAGAAGCAGGACCGGCGCGAGTCGGACCGCGCGATCGCGGCGGTCAAGCGGAAGCAGCGCGGCGAGTAACGCGCCGAGCGGCAGGCCGGGCGACGCGCCGTCCGGAGCGGGCCTGCTGGAATAGGCTGGCACCGTCGTGCGTTGGTCACGTACGATGGCACTTGCACCTCACAGCGGGTGCGGGGTCCCTCCCCGGGGGGGCCGAGCTTTGAAAAATCAACATGGGGATGATCGGTTTCGACAGCGGCTGTTGAAGCAGGGGAAGCGTGTCGAGGAAGCGGCAATGATCTCGTTAACCATATGTCGCAAAAAATAATCGCCAATTCCAAGAGCGATTCCCAGTCCTTCGCCCTCGCTGCCTAATAAGCAGTGAGTGAGGGACCCTTAATGGGTGTCAGCCCGGGAGTGTTCCCGACCCGGATCCTGGCATAATCTAGGGGACTAAACCATCGAGCCCGGTCACGGGGTTCGCTGGGAAATCAAACAGTGACTGAGCCCGTCGGCGACTTGTTCGCGTGATTGCCGGGGCTGAGAAAATCACAGCGAACTGCACACGGAGAAGCCCTGATTTTGCACCGTTGGACGCGGGTTCGATTCCCGCCATCTCCACTCATCCCATGTTCCAATTAAATATTGTCTTGAATGTCATGACGAAGGCCCCGCTGCTCAGGCAGCGGGGCCTTCGTCATGTACCCATGACCCGTCTCCTCAGGAAGTCAGCGTGCGTGGTGCGGTGCTGGCGCGCTCCGTCATCCGGGGGGTGAGCAGGGTCGCCTCCGCGGCGGGCGTGCCGTTCAGCTTGTTCATGAGCAACTCGACCGCCCGCGCACCCACTTCCGCCGACGGGATGGCGATGGAGGTGACCGGGACGCGCAGGCTCTCGGCGAGTTCGTCCGGGCAGATCGCGGTGACCGACAGGTCGGCCGGAACCCGCAGGCCGAGCTGTTCGAAGGCGTCGATCAACGGCTCCAGGACCGGCTCGTTGTGGACGACGACTCCGGTCAACGCGGGCTGTTCGCGCAGCAGTTGTTCGGCGATCCGGCGTGCGGCGGCGGGCGAGGCCTCGCAGGGGTGGACGGACGACACCAGGCCGCCCCGGTCCGCGGCGGCCGTGAACCCCTGCACCACCCGCTGCGCGAACGCCGTGCCCCGCACATACACCTCCGGCGGCGACCCGACCAGCGCGACGACCCGGTGCCCGAGTCCTGCGAGCCGCTCCACGCACAGCTCACCGGCCGCCTTGAAGTCCAGGTCGATGCAGGTGAGCCCGTCGGCGGCGGCGGGGAAGCCGATGAGCACCGACGGCCGGTCCAGCGCGCGCAGCAACGGCAGCCGGGGATCGTGGAGCTGGACGTCCATCACGATCAGCGCGTCCACCAGCGCCGTGTCCGCGACCCGGCGCAGCCCCTCCTCGCCCTCCTCCTGCGTCAGCAGCAGGACGTCGTGGTCGTGCAGCCGGGCCGCCGTCACCACCGACACCGCGAACTGCATCACCACCGGCACATGGATACCCGCCCGCAGCGGGACGACCAGCGCCAGGACGTTCGACCGGCTGCTCGCGAGGGCCCTGGCCCCCGCGTGCGGGCGGTAGCCGAGGCGGCGGATGCTCTCCGCGACACGTTGCCGGGTCTCCTCGGAGATCGGCCGCTTGCCGCTCAGCGCGTACGAGACGGTGCTGGGGGAGACCCCGGCGTGCCGTGCCACATCGGTGATCTTGACCATCACTCGGACCCCAGGTCCAGGGAGAGGAAGCCCGTGCCGGCACGGGCCCGTACCTCGCGTCCGTCCACGGCCAGCCCCCAGGGCGCGGAGGGGTCGGCGCAGGACGCGCGCAGGGTGTCCCCCTCACGTACGACGGTGAAGGTCACGCCGCCGACCGGCACCGTCACCCGGGCACCCCGCTTCAGGCCGTACGCGCGCAGGGTCACCCCGTCGCAGTGGTCGTAGTCGGGGCGGTCGTCCACCGCGCCCACCGGGATCACCGCGCCCGGCCGCACCAGCAGCGGCACGCTCAGGAAACCGTGCCGCTCGCGCACCCAGCGCGGTCCGGTCACCGGCGGCCCGCCGAGATAGGGGGTCCAGGTGCCCTCGGGCACGTAGTAGGAGACGTCCCCCTCGTCGTTGAAGACGGGCGCGACCAGCAGATCCGGGCCGAGCATGTACTGCCGTTCCAGATGCGCGCACCCAGGATCGTCCGGGAACTCCAGGACCATCGCCCGCATCATCGGCACGCCCTCCGCGTGGGCGGTGCGGGCGGCCTCGTACAGATACGGCATGAGGCGGAGCTTCAGCCGGGTGAACAGCCGCAGGACGTCCACGGCCTCCTCGTCGAACAGCCAGGGCACGCGGTACGAGGACGAGCCGTGCAGCCTGCTGTGCGAGGACAGCAGCCCGAAGGCGATCCACCGCTTGAACAGCGCGGGTGTCGGTGTCCCCTCGAAGCCGCCGATGTCGTGGCTCCAGAACCCGAACCCCGACATGCCGAGGCTGAGTCCGCCGCGCAGCGACTCGGCCATCGACGCGTACGTCGCCTCGCAGTCGCCGCCCCAGTGCACCGGGAACTGCTGGCTCCCCGTGGTCGCGGAGCGGGCGAAGACGACGGCCTCGTGCTCCCCCCGGTGTTTGCGGAGCACATTGAACACGGTCTGGTTGTAGAGGTACGTGTAGTAGTTGTGCATCCGCTCCGGGTCGGCGCCGTCGGCGTACGCCACGTCCACCGGGACCCGCTCGCCGAAGTCGGTCTTGAAGCAGTCGACGCCCTGAGCGAGCAGCGCCTCCAGCTTCGCGGCGTACCAGTCCCGGGCGGCCGGGCTGGTGAAGTCGACCAGCGCCATGCCCGGCTGCCACAGGTCCCACTGCCAGACGCTTCCGTCCGGCCGCCGCAGCAGATGCCCGAGGGCGCGGCCCTCCGCGAACAGCGGTGAGCGCTGCGCGATGTACGGGTTGATCCATACGCAGATCCGCAGCCCCTTGTCCTTCAGCCGCGCCAGCATCCCCTCCGGATCGGGGAACACCCGCGGATCCCACCGGAAGTCGCACCAGCTGAACTCGCGCATCCAGAAGCAGTCGAAGTGGAAGACGGACAGCGGGAGTTCGCGCTCCCGCATGCCGTCGATGAAGGAGGTGACGGTGTCCTCGTCGTAGGAGGTGGTGAAGGACGTCGACAGCCACAGGCCGAAGGACCACGCGGGCGGCAGCGCCGGACGCCCGGTGAGGGCCGTGTACGTGCGCAGGATGTCCTTCGGGGTCGGGCCGTGGATGACGTAGTACGTCAACTGCTGCGTCTCGGCGCTGAACTGGACCCGGGAGACCGCCTCCGAGCCGACCTCGAAGGAGACCCGGCCCGGGTGGTCGACGAAGACGCCGTAGCCCGCGTCCGTCAGATAGAACGGCACGTTCTTGTAAGCCTGTTCGGTGGCCGTTCCGCCGTCCGCGTTCCACATGTCGACGACCTGGCCGTTCTTGACGAGCGGCCCGAACCGCTCGCCGAGGCCGAAGACCTGCGTGCCGACGCCGAGAGTCAGCTGCTCGCGCAGATAGTGGGCGCCGGACGCGTCCCGCATGATGCCCATGCCCTTGGGGCCACTGCTGGTGAGGACGCGGCCGTGCGCGAGGAAGTCGATGTGCCAGGGGGCCGTGCGGGAGACCCGGACGGACAGAGCGCCGGCGGTCAGGGTCGCGTGGTTGTCGTCGTACTCCATGAGCGGTGTGAACTCGGTCCCGCGCACCTCGAACCGGGGCCCGCGCGGCTCCTCGCCCTGGAAGTGGGTGAACGTGACGCCGATGACACCGGGCATCGGCGCATGGGCGCTGATCGTCACGACGGGTCCCTTCAGCAGGTCGCCGCGGTGCCGGATGGGCTGCGTCGGAGCGTGGATCTCCAGGCCGCCGGGACCCGAGGTCACATCGAGGACCTCGACCGGATGGGCCGCGGTGACACCCTCGCGCAGCAGCCAGTAGCCGTCCGTGAACTTCACTGTCGTACCCCTTACTTCACTGCGCCGACGGCGATGCCGCGGGTCAGGGTCCGCTGGAAGAGCAGGAAGAAGACGATGGCGGGCAGGACACCCAGCAGGGCGGCCGCGTTCGTCATCGTGGCGTCCATCAGGCGCTGGCCCTGGAGGACACCGAGGGCCACCGACACCGTCTGGTTGTCGTTGGAGATCAGCATGACCAGCGGCAGCAGGAACTCGTTCCACGTCCAGATGAAGAAGAAGACGAGGAGCACACCGATCGTGGGGCGGCTGACCGGGACCACGATCCGCCACAGCACCTGCCACTGGTTCGCCCCGTCGATCCGCGCTGCCTCGATGATCTCGCGCGGGAACCGCCCGAGGACGGACGAGAGGAGGTAGGTGCCGAACGCCGCCTGGATCACCGTGAACACGATGATCACGCTGAGCCTGGTGTCGTAGAGGCCGGCCTGCTTGCTCAGGTAGTAGACCGGGTAGACCAGCGCCTCCTGCGGCAGCGTGTTCGCGAGGACGAAGAAGGCGAGCACCCAGGTGCGGCCCCTGATCCGGCCGATGCCGATCGCGTACGCGTTCAGGACCGACAGGACCGCGGCCCCGACCGCCACCGAGCCGGAGATCAGCACCGAGTTGAGGAGCTTCCGCCCGAAGTCGACGCGCTGCCAGAAGTCCTTGAGGCCGTCCAGATAGAGGCCGTGGGGGAGGCTGAGCGGCCCGTGCGCGGAGTACTCGGCGGGCGACTTGACCGCGTTGACCGCGACGACGGCGAAGGGCAGCACCATGAACAGCGCGCCGATGACGAGGGCCACGAGAACCGGGTAGCGACGGAGGGCTGTCATACGCGGACCCCTTCCTCGGCGTCCTCGGCGCGCGTCTGGAACCTCAGTCCGATCAGCGCCAGGGCCAGGATGATCAAGGTCAGAACGGTGGAGATCGCGGCGCCGTAGCCGACCTGCGTCTTCTCGAAGAAGGTAGTGAACGAGAAGTACGACGGCACGTCGGTGGCGCCGCCCGGACCGCCCTTCGTCAGGACGTACACCGCCCCGAACACCTTCAGCGCGGCGATCGTGCACCACAGGAGGACGACCGAGACCTCCGGGCGGATCTGCGGCAGCGTGATGTGCCGGAACCGCCTCCACCAGCCCGCGCCGTCCAGCTCGGCGGCCTCGTACAGCTGCGGGTCCACGCGTTGCAGCCCCGCCATGAAGACGACGAGCGGGAAGCCGATCTGCACCCACACCATCACGCCCATGACGCTGTAGAGCGCGAGATCGGGGTCGCCCAGCCAGTCCTGCTGCCAGGAGCCGAGGCCGACGGCCTTGAGCAGTTCGTTCAGCGAGCCGTTGTCCGGCGCGAGGATCCAGCTCCACACGATGCCGGCGACGGCGATCGGCAGCACCTGGGGAAGGTAGAAGCAGGCGCGCAGCACGGTTGCCGTCCGCGTCCCGAAGTGCTTGGCGACGAAGTCGAACAGGGCGGCGGCGAGGACGAGTCCGAGGGCGGTCGGCACGACGGCCATCGCGACGACCATGAACAGGCTGTGCCGGAAGGAAGCCCAGAACTCGGAATCGCCCATCAACTCGCGGTAGTTGGCGAGACCCGACCAGGTGGGACTGCCGACCCCCTGCCAGTCGGTGAAGCTCACACCGGTGTTCATCAGGAAGGGGCCGACGACGACCACGAGGAAGGCGACGAACCCCGGAAGCAGGAAGAGGGCGTAGGAGGTGCGGGGACGGCGCGGGCGCGTCGCGGCGCCGTGGTGGCCGCGGACGGCCCGGCCGCCCCGCTCGACGGTGACCGTCATGTCTTCGGTACGCCCTTGTCGTACGCCTTCTGCAGCGCGGACAGGTAGTCGTCCGGTTTCTCGCTCCCGGTGATCAGCTTCTGTGTCTCCGAGACGAGGACGTCGTAGAAGCCTGCGACGGGCCAGTCCGGATAGAAGGCGAGGCCGTCCTTCCCGGAGAGGGTGTTGAAGTCGCCGATCAGCGTCTTGGCCCGGGGGTCGGTGATGGCGGCGGGATCGGCGGCCAGCGGGACCCCGCCCTGGTTGCCCAGCAGGTTCTGGATCTTCTTCGACAGGGTGATGTCGATGAAGTCGTAGGCGAGGTCCTTGTTCTTCGCGCCCTTGGGGACGACCCAGATGTTGCCGCCGGAGCCGAGGGTGAGGTTGCTCCCGGGCCACAGGAAGGTGCCCCAGTCGAACTTGTTCTCCGTCTTGAAGCGGCCGTACCACCAGCTGCCGGAGAACAGGATCGGGCTCTTGCCCTGGATGAAGGAGACGCCCGCGTCCTCGGCCTTGAGCCCGCTGGACTTCTTGCCGATGTAGCCCTTCTTCACCCAGTCGGCGAACGTGGTCGCGGCGTACGTCCAGGCCGCGTCGTGGAAGTCCGCCTTGCCCTTGTAGAGCTCGTAGGTGTCGACCCAGGAGCGGTCGGCCTTGGACAGGGCCAGTTGGTAGAGGTACTGCTGGGCCACGTACTCGGCGCCCGCGTCGGCGAGCGGGGTGATGCCCTTCGCGACGAACGTGTCCATCGCGGAAGTGAGTTCGGCCAGGGTGGTGGGCTGGGCGATGCCGTACTTCTTGAAGAGGTCCTTGTTGTAGAACACCATCGTGTACTCGGCGTAGTCGGGCACGCCGTACCACTTGCCGGAGCCCATGACCCCGTCGGTGTCGTACTGGCTGATGGTCCGCACCCCGCCGCTGATCTTCTTGTCCCAGCCGTGCTTGGTCACTTCGGCGGTGAGGTCGGTGAGGAGCCCCTGCTTGGACAGGAGTCCGGCGGTCGCGTTGCCCTTGTTGTACTCCATGATGTCGGGGGCGTCGTTCGAGTTGAGGACCATGGGCGCCGTCTTCTGGATCTGCTCGAAGCCCTTCTCCTCGAACTTCACCTTCACGCCCGGGTGTTGCGCTTCGAATTCCTTGATGGCCTCCTTCCAGGCCACCCCCATCGCGCTGTCCGGCCCTTCGTAGTGCCACAGCCTCAGTGTCTTGCCGTCCGAGGAACCACTGTCCGAGCCGCCGCAGGACGTCGCCATCAGGGCGCCCGCCAAGGCCACCGCCACTGCCGCCGCCACACGCCTTCGTGTCGTCAACATCCACTGCCTCCAGAGGAGTTGGATGGGTATCGGCCGCCACGCAACACTCGTCGAATCGTTTCGATGCGTGACGTCGAAGCGCTTCGACGGGGGAAGGTATGTGCGGGCCGGGAGCGCGTCAATGGGCTGAGCCGGAATTGGGGCGGGGGTTCGACGGGCCGGACGGGGGTGCTCCGCGGGCAGGCGGTGAGGAGTCTGCCGGGCCGGCGGTGGAGTTTTTGCCGGGGCCCCGGGGCCGGCGGGCCCCGCCGGGTCGGGCGGCGGGGTGTTTCTGGGTTCGGCGGTGACGGGTCCGGCGGGTTGAGGTGCGCGATGTCTGCCGGGTGGGGCGGTGGGTGTGTGACGGGTCGGACGGTGGTGTGTTTCCCGGGGTCGACGGTGACGGGTTCGGCGGGTCGGACCGCGGGGTGTCTGCGGTGTCGGACCGCGGGGTGTCTGCGGTGTCGGACTACGGGGTGTTCGCCGGGCGGAGTTCACGGCGGGGCTCCCGGCGCCGTACCGCATCCGTCCTCGCGCCCAGCGCGGCGATGACGAGCGCGACCGTCGCCGCCGCGACCGGCACCGCGTAACCCGCGGCCGGTGACATGTGCTCCACCACCCATCCGCCGCCCGCCGAGCCGCCGGCGATCCCGCCCAGCAGGCCGGTCACCGCGAGGGTCATGCCCTCGTTCAGCCGGCCCTCGGGCGTGCGCCGCTGGACCAGCGTCATACCGGTGACCATCGTCGGGGCGGTCGCCATGCCGGCCACGAGCAGCGCACCCGCGAGAACCGGGAGCGAGCCGGTGAGCCGGACGGCCAGGAGGGGCAGCGTCAGCAGCACCGCCATGGCGCCGACGCACACCGCGTACCGCCGCGCGGAGAGCGCCTCGGTGTCGGCGTCGAGCGGGGCCGAGTGCTCCGGCAAGTGTCCGGACGCCGTGCGGTCGTCGAGCGGGTTCGCGGGCTCGGGGGAGGCCGCTGCCCGGGTGCCCGGGGTCGACTGCTCGGGGGAGGCGGAGGGCGTGCCCCTCTTCATCGCACCGTAGAGCAGGCCCGCCACGCACGACCCCGCCGCCTGGAGGGCCAGTACCGCGCCCGCGGCGGACCGGTGCCCCCGCTCGTCCGCGAACGCGATCGTCACCACCTCCATCGCGCCGAACACCGCGCCGGTGGCGAGGAAGGAGAGGAGCAGCGGGGGCATTCCGGGTGCGAGAGCGGGCGAGGCGGACGTCGCGCGCGGCTGGGGCGGCGGCTGTGTCGAACGCTGCGCGGTGAAGAGCAGCACGCCCGTCATCAGCAGCGCGGACCCCACGAGCGTGCCCGCCTCCGGGGAGACCGTCCCGCACAGAAGGGCCGCGAGCACCGGGCCCAGCATGAAGCACAGCTCGTCCACGGCCTGCTCGAGCGAGTTCGCGGTGTGCAGCGCCGCCGCGTCCCCCTTGAGGAGGTGGGCCCAGCGCGCCCGGGACATCCCGCCCGTGTTGGGGGTCGTGGCGGTGGCGGCGTACGCGGCGAAGAGGGTCCAGTCGGGCGCGCCGAGACGCACGCACACCACCAGTCCGATCCCGCCGAGCAGCGCGAACGCCGTGGCGGGCACGGCCACCCGGGCCTGCCCGTGCCGGTCGACGAGCCGCGCGGTCCAGGGAGCGACCACCGCCGTCGCCGCGAGACCCGTCGCCGTGACGGCGCCGGCGAGCGCGTACGAGCCCCGCGAACTCGCGATCATGATGACCGCGCTGACGCTGAACATGCCCATGGGCAGCCGTGCGACGAGGTTTCCGAGGGTGAAGGCACGGGTGCCGGGATGCGCGAAGAGACGGCGGTAGGGGGTGAGCGGCGACATGGGTGAACCGTCGCCCGGCGCCCCGCAAGCGGTCCAACACTTACTCGGTCGCGATTGACGCACCTGGGTTGTAGGTTCGCGTGATGCCTGGTCAACGCCCCTTTCCCGGTCATCTGGACCCCCGTCTGCTGCGCGCGTTCCTCGCCGTCGCCGAGGAGTTGCACTTCACCCGCGCCGCCGCCCGGATGTATGTCGCCCAGCAGTCCCTGAGCCGCGACATACGCCGGCTGGAGCGGGAGCTCGGGACGGAGCTGTTCGTGCGGACGACCCGGCAGGTGACGCCGACCGTGGAAGCCGAGCGGCTGCTGCCGTACGCGCGCCGCGTGCTGGAGGCGCACGACGCGCTGCTCGACGCCTTCGTACGGCGCGGCGGCGAGGAGAGACCGCTGCTCGTCGATGTCAATTCCCCCGGCCTGGTCTCCAGCCGCATCCTCGACCGGGCCCGCGACCTCGCCCCCGGCAGCGAACTGATGGCCCGTTACGAGAGCGGGCTCACCGGCGCGGCGGCGGACCTGCTCGCCGGCCGCCTGGACGCGTCCTTCGGTCGGTTCGCGGGACTCGACCCGGCCGTGCGGGCCCGGCTGGAGCAGCGGATCGTGCGCTACGAGCCGATGGCCGTCGTCCTGCCCGAGGACCATCACCTCGCCGCGCTGGACGCGGTGCCGCTGTCCGCGCTCGCGGGCGAGACCGTGTACGCGGGAGCGGGAAACCCCAGGACGCTGGAGTGGACCGACCTCGCGCATCACCTGTTCGAGGGACGGGGGATCAGACTCGCGTCACCCGCACCGGTGGCTGTCGGAGCCGAGGAATTCCGGCGGATCATGGCGAAGAGGCGGAATCCCGTCCTCGCCGTGGTGGAGTTTCCGGCCATGACCGGGACGGTGTCGAGGCCCCTGATCGACCCTGTTCCCCTGTCACCCGTGTCACTCGTGTGGCGCAAGGGGCTCGTTCATCCGGGGATCGATGCGCTCGTACGAGCCGCTGCCGAACTCGCGAGCGAAGAGAAGTGGCTCCTGAGTCCCCAGGAAGGGTGGATTCCAGCCACCGATGCTCTCATTTTCATGAGACATACATGAGACGTAACCGCACGAGTCCCACCTGTGCGCTACATTCTGGGTCCGGGCGCAGTGTGATATTGGGGGGCGCTCGGGTCGAGTGGGGGCTCGGCCCGGACGACATAGACAGTATTTGCCCGGAGTCGTCGCGCACCCGTGAGCAGTCCCGTGGGGGGATGCACGTGCGCGTGGAGAACTGGCGGAAAGACGCCCAACCAGCTGGACGAAACGTCGATCAGCGGGACGGGCGCCCAGTCGAACCGTCACCTGGGCGAGAAGCCGAGGAGCCGATCGCCGGGCGGGAGGCCGGCAAACCGGTTTCGTGGCCGAATATGGGAGTTGGCATCAGTCCTGAGCGTGGGAAACGCGCCGAGCGAGCAGTCGGCGGACGTTCCGAGCGAACCCCGGAGCCGGAGACCGAGTTGCTCGTCGGTCGCGCGACGGAGAGCGACGCGTTCTCCGGCCGTGGTTCCGACGCGTTCTCCGGCCGTTGGCCCGAGGCGGGATCGCCGTCCGAGCGTGAGTCCGGGGCGTGGTTCGGCCTCGACCGCCCGGCGCAGGCAGCACCCACCCTCGCCCGTACCACGGAGACGCGGCCCTTCTTCGCCGACGGTCCGGAGACCGAGCTGCTCCCCGGGTCGACGCCGGACTTCGACCGTCCGGCGCCCGCTTCCCGGGAGCACCCCGACGATCCGGCGAACAGCCACGACCCGCACGAGGTCACCATCCAACTCGACGGCGCGGGCCGCGAACTGGACGACTGGCTCGTCCAGCAGGCCAAGGACGCCCCGACGACCCCGGAGGCTTCGGACGGCCCCGTCTTCGTCGACGAGTCCGGCCGCCGCAGCCGCCGCTTCCGCCGGCTCGGCATGCTCGTCGCCGTGGCATGCGCGGTCTACGCCGTCGTGATCGTCGCCACGCTCCTGTCGGGCAACTCGAACGCGCCCTGGCTCCCGGTGCCGGGCCAGGAGGAGGACCAGCCCGTCGGCCAGGTCGACACCTCGCCGCTGCCCTCACAGTCGGTGAATCCGTCCGGCACGGGCAGCGCCAGGTTGCCCGGCGCCGTGGCGACGACCGGCGACGGCACGACGACCTCACCCGGCTCGGCCGTCACCCCCAGCGCTTCGGCCGACGC
The DNA here is from genome assembly GCF_042871525.1 of Streptomyces sp. NPDC005784. Classification (NCBI taxonomy): domain Bacteria; kingdom Bacillati; phylum Actinomycetota; class Actinomycetes; order Kitasatosporales; family Streptomycetaceae; genus Streptomyces; species Streptomyces sp. NPDC005784. The sequence continues at coordinate 9,035 of NZ_JBIAIQ010000035.1, read as the reverse complement.
CACCGCCCCGGGCGCGTCCAGCGACCCCAAGCCCACCACGTCGGCGACCAAGAAGCCGAAGCCCGGCGTCACCACCAAGGCCCCGGACCCCGACCCCAAGCCGTCCTCCCCGGTGGTCGACCCGCCCACGGCCTCCACCCCGGCGACCACCCCCGGCAGCACGCCGGCTCCCACGGAGACCGCGGGCACCGGAGGGGACACCGGAGCGGGGGCAACCACCCAATGAGCGGCCCTCTCCGGCGGACACCCGCCGGGCAGAACCGTCGGGAGTCCGGGCAGCCGAGCCACCTCCTCGGTTCCCCGAACTCCCTCTCCCCCTCGTCCCCGGAGAACCTCCTCTGATGTCCCGCACCAGCCGTCGCGGTCCAGCGCCCACTGCGCCGGGTCATGAGTCCGGTACCGCCCCGAAGCAGGACCGCAACGCCCGGCGCCGACGCCTGCCCATGCGTTTTCTGCTGCCCACGACCATCCTGGTCGCCCTGATGGCGATGCTGATGCTGCGCGGCTATGTGCACAGCGAGATCCTTGCCGACCACCGCATCCGGCCCGAGGCGGCCACCGACAAGGTGCCGGAGAAGATCCTCGACGGCGGCCCGGTCATCGACACCCGCAGCGGCCGTACGACCAGCCTGAGCGTCCCGGACCACCGTCTGGTCCTCACCTTCGACGACGGCCCGGACCCCACCTGGACCCCCAAGGTCCTGGACGTCCTCAAGGCGCACCACGCCCACGCGGTCTTCTTCGTCACCGGCACCATGGCCTCGCGCTACCCGGATCTCGTCGCGCGCATGGTGCGGGAGGGCCACGAGGTCGGCCTGCACACGTTCAACCACCCCGACCTGTCGTACCAGTCCAAGAGCCGGATCGACTGGGAGCTGTCCCAGAGCCAGCTGGCACTGGAGGGCGCGGCGGGCATCCGCACCTCGCTCTTCCGTCCCCCGTACTCCTCGTTCGCCGACGCCATGGACGACAAGTCCTGGCCGGTGACGCAGTACGTCGGCACCCGCGGCTACATCACCGTCGTGAACAACACCGACAGTGAGGACTGGCAGAAGCCGGGCGTCGACGAGATCATCCGCCGGGCGACGCCCAAGGGCGGCAAGGGCGCCATCGTCCTGATGCACGACTCGGGCGGCGACCGCCACCAGACCGTGCTGGCGCTGGACAAGTTCGTGCCCGAACTCCAGGCGCAGGGCTACGACTTCGAGAACCTCACCGAGGCACTCAACGCGCCGAGCGCGCACACCCCGGTGACCGGCCTCGACCTGTGGAAGGGCAAGGCCTGGATCTTCCTGGTCCAGGCCGCGGAGAAGACCACCGACGTCCTGATCGTCTGCATCGCGATCATCGGCGTGCTGGTGTTCACCCGCTTCGGCATGATGCTCCTGCTCTCGGCCGCACACGCCCGCCGGGTCCGGCGCAAGGACTTCCGCTGGGGCCCGGCATCGGTCACCGACCCGGTGTCGGTGCTGGTCCCGGCGTACAACGAGGCCAAGTGCATCGAGAACACCGTCAACTCCCTCATGACGAGCGAGCACCCCGTCGAGATCATCGTCATCGACGACGGATCGAGTGACGGCACCGCCCGCATCGTCGAGGACATGCACCTGCGGAACGTACGCGTGGTACGCCAGCAGAACGCCGGCAAGCCCGCGGCCCTCAACAGGGGCCTGGCGAACGCGAGCCACGACATCATCGTGATGATGGACGGCGACACCGTCTTCGAACCGGCGACCGTCCGCGAGCTCGTCCAGCCCTTCGCCGACCCGCGGGTCGGGGCGGTCGCGGGCAACGCCAAGGTCGGCAACCGCGACTCCCTCATCGGCGCCTGGCAGCACATCGAGTACGTGATGGGCTTCAACCTGGACCGTCGTATGTACGACATCCTGCGCTGTATGCCGACGATCCCGGGCGCGGTGGGAGCCTTCCGCCGATCGGCCCTGGAGCGCGTCGGCGGCATGAGCGACGACACGCTCGCCGAGGACACCGACATCACGATGGCCCTCCACCGCGACGGCTGGCGCGTCGTCTACGCGGAGAGGGCGCGGGCCTGGACCGAGGCCCCGGAGTCCGTCCAGCAGCTCTGGTCCCAGCGCTACCGCTGGTCGTACGGCACCATGCAGGCGATCTGGAAGCACCGCGGGGCCCTGCTGGAACGGGGTCCGTCGGGCCGCTTCGGCCGGGTCGGCCTGCCTCTGGTGTCACTCTTCATGGTCCTGGCCCCGCTCCTCGCGCCCCTGATCGACGTCTTCCTCCTGTACGGCGTCGTCTTCGGCCCGACCCAGAAGACGGTCATCGCCTGGCTCGGCGTCCTGGCCATCCAGGTGGTGTGCGCGGCGTACGCGTTCCGCCTGGACAAGGAACGCATGACCCATCTGATCTCCCTCCCCCTCCAGCAGATCCTCTACCGGCAGTTGATGTACGTCGTCCTGCTGCAGTCCTGGATCACCGCCCTCACCGGCGGCCGGCTGCGCTGGCAGAAGCTGCGCCGCACGGGCGTGGTGGGGGCGCCGGGATCGGTCCCGCAGCCGCGGGTGTCACACAGCGGGAACGAACGGAGGCCGGTCGGATGACCACGCACGAGTACCCGGTGGGGGCGACTCCGCCGCTGGGCACCCCGAAGGCGGCGGTCCCGGATCCGCGTCCGTACCCGGGAGCGCCGTCGGACGACTGGCTGCGCCCACAGCCGGAGGCGGGCCCGGACTCGGCCTCGCGCCTTGATCCGGTCCTGGTCCCGGACTCGCGCCCTGATCCGGTCCCGGTCCCGGTACCGGAGACGGCACCGGGCCCGGATTCCGGACAGCAGTCCGCTCCGCGCCGCCCCGGCCGTGACCGCTACCTGGACCTGCTCCGCTCCATCGCCCTGGTCCGCGTGGTCGTGTACCACCTGTTCGGCTGGGCGTGGCTGACGGTCCTCTTCCCCTCCATGGGCGTGATGTTCGCGCTGGCGGGCTCCCTGATGGCGCGCTCGCTGAGCCGGCCGCCGCTGAGCGTGATCCGGGGACGCCTGAGGCGTCTGCTGCCCCCGCTCTGGGCCTTCAGCGCGGTGGCGCTGACCATGATGTTCGCGGGCGGCTGGAACCCCGTGAAGGACCCCGACCACGGTGGCACCTGGGGCCTGATCGACCTGCTCAACTACATCGTCCCGATCGGCGCACCGCCGTTCCCCTGGCACATCGGCTCCCAGTCGGGCCTGCTGGAGGACACCTGGGCGGTTCAGGGCGCGGGCGTGCTCTGGTACCTGCGCGCCTACCTGTGGTTCGTGGTCGCGTCCCCGCTCCTGCTGTGGGCGTTCCGCCGCGTGCCGTGGGCGACCCTGCTGGCTCCCATCGCCCTGACGGCGGTGGTCGGCACCGGGCTGGTCACCATCCCCGGCGAAGCGGGCAACGCCATCACCGACTTCGCCGTCTACGGCGGCTGCTGGGTCCTGGGCTTCGCCCACCACGAGGGGATGCTGGCGAAGGTCCCGCGCTACATCGCCGTCTCGTGCTCGGCCCTGACGATGGCCTTCGCCCTGTGGTGGGCCTCGGGTCATCTGGGCCCCGACGGCTGGGACTTGAACGACATCCCGCTGGCCGACGCGATGTGGTCCTTCGGTTTCGTGGTGATCCTGCTCCAGTACAGCCCGTCCTGGCAGCAACTGCCGGGCCGCCTCGCCAAGTGGGACAAGCTGATCACGCTGTCCAACAACCGCGCGGTCACGATCTACCTCTGGCACAACATGCTCATCATGGCCACGGTCCCGATCCTGGACCAGGCGTACAACCTCCCCTTCATGCAGAGCGACCGCGCGGTGTCGGCCCTCGACACGACGTACATGCTCTGGATGTTCGTCCTGGTGTGGCCGTTGATCGGTCTGACCATCATGGCCTTCGGCTGGATCGAGGACATCGCGGCAAAGCGAAGCCCCCGACTCTGGCCGAACGGCGCCGACAGCCGAAAGCCCAACGGCCGCTCGGCACGGGGGCGTCGGGGGAAGGCCTGAGCGAAGGCTGAGCGACGGGGGTGCTTCCCGGGGCGGGGCCCTCCTTTGGTCCGTGGACCTCTTCCGGCCCGGGGACCTCCTTTGGTCCGGGACTCCCTCCGGTCCGTGGCTTTCGGCGGTCGCCTTGGCGCTGCGCCTCGTCCCCCGTCCCTCGATGTCACTCAATCGAAGGTTCTCGACGGCCAGTTGGTCACGTTATGGACCTCTATATCCAGCTCCTGTTACCCGCTTGGCGCCATACTTTCTGGTGTCGTCGCACGGGCCCCCGATAGCGTGTTGCTGCCCTTCCGCACCCCACGCCACACAGGAGTCTGCCGTGAACCGCCGTCCCCGCCTGCTTGCCACAGCCGCTGCCGGAGCGACAGCCGCGCTGCTTCTGACCGCGTGCGGCGGGGGTGGCGACAAGCCGAAGGCCAACGACAAGATCGCCGGAGCGGACACGGGGGGTGCGACGTCGGCTGCGCCGGGCGCCGGCGCGACGCAATCTGCGGGGCGACCGAAGATCGAGTTGCCGTCGGATCTCACGTACACCTTCGAGTGGCCCAAGACGGGTGACAAGGACAAGGATGCGGTGCTGGCGGACAGCGAGCAGTCCATCAAGGCCGTCGATCTGGCCATCGTCAACCAAGACGCCCTCGACAAGGCATATCTCTTCTACTACGAGGGTGAAGCCGCCGCGGAAACCCAGAAGTTCATCGAGGCATACGTCAAGGCCAAGGCTCGTACGACTGGGGCCTATCGCTACTACGACGCGGCAGTGAACGTGAATGGATCTGACAGCGCGTCGCTCGTGTACTGCGAGGACCAGGCCAAGGGGTACGACATGTACCTGAAGCCGAAGAAGGTCGACAAAACTACCGTCACGAAGAACAGCTACGTGCTCTACAACACCCAGTTGCACAAGAACGACAAGGGTGTCTGGGTCATTGAGAAGCTTATTTCCCAGAGGGGGAGCGCAAAGTGCCAGCCCTGAGCGCAGGTTCACGAGTTCTGGTCTCCTCCGCACTGATCGGGTCGATCTGCCTGAGTGCCGCGCCCGCTGTGGCCGACAACAAGATTGGCGGCGGCGCTCAGACGCCTCCTTCCAGTGGCAAGGTGTCTGGCGATTCCGACGGCACGGGCACCCTGTCCGCCACGGCGGGTGCTGTCGTGTTCGACCGTTCGAAGAACGGGTCGGGTGGCTCTGTCGGTCCGGTGACGGCTGCGTCAGGCAACTGGACTCCTCCTGCTTGTTATTACGCCCCGAAGTACACGCCGGATCAGCTGCAGAAGTACTTGGAGCCGATCTGGAATGCCGAGTCGACTGGGTCCGAGTGGGACTTGGAGCAGCGGAACAAGTACGTCAACGGCGGTGAGTACAAGGATTTCAACAAGGCCAAGGCCGACAAGGGTTATTGGTGGGACTCGTACGTGACTGAGGGTCGTGAAGGCGACCCGGCTGCGCTCAAGTGCGACAAGCCGATCTTCTGGGTCGACAAGGGTGCCGCTCCGCCGGCGGATGTTCCGGAGGCGATCACTCCGGAGATGTTGGCGGAGTTGGCGTATGCGGAGATACGTGTGCCGTCGACGAAGGTGGACCTGGCTCCCGCGGGTACGACGAAGGTGAATCTGCCGACGTGGGCGTGGCTGGACACGGCGAAGTTCAGGCCGGTGTCGGTGACGGCGTCGGTCCCCCTGCTGAACGTGACGGCGACGACGACGGCGGAGCCGGTCTCGCTGAGGATCGAGCCGGGTACGGCGGATGCGGAGACGTATCCCGCGTCGGGCGTCTGCGAGATATCCGGCGATCACATCGGTGAGGCGTTCGCGAAGGGCAAGGCCAAGCAGACGCCTCCCTGTGGGGTGAGGTACCTCCGTTCCTCCGGCGAGGGCTCGTACAAGCTACGGGCGACCATCACCTGGAAGATCCACTGGACCGGTACCGGCGTGACCGACGCACGGGACCTGCCGGCCGGCACCTTCGGCGCGGATCAGGACGTCATCGTCCAAGAGATCCAGTCCATCAACCGCTGAGTCCGGCCCTCCGGACTCACTGAGTTCGGAAGAGGCAGGGCGCGTGGCGGAGCGGTTGGCCGTCGACGGCGATGAGCTGTCGCACTTCATGAAAATGCTCAGGGCGTCGACCGAGTCGTTGAAAGGCCTGCGCAGGGCGTTGGAGGACGCCACGGTCACCGGTCTCGGCACGGACGATCTCGACTGTGCCTGCGAGGACTTCCAGGACAACTGGAAGTACGGAGCCGACCAGATCGGTGAGCAGACCGAGGACCTGGCCAAGATCATCGGAAAGAGCAGGGACAGCTACCGCGAGGTGGACAAGGCCCTGGAACAAGCCCTGAGGAAGGCCGGGGACGGCAGGGGCGGCGGTGCGAGGTGACGTACCAGCCCGCGGACACAGGAGCCGCACTCGACCCGCGGTCCCTCGCCGACCGCGACAAGCCACAGGGCCTGAAGTCGGCCCCGCACATCCCCAACCCCGACTACCCGCATCTCGGGTTCAATCCGGTGCCGGGCAGCACGGAGACCGTGAGCAGCCTGCGCAAGAAGCTCACGGGGTGCGCGAAGGTCCTCGAAGAGACGCATGAGCTCGTCACCAAGTTGATGGACGGCAGCTACTGGAAGGGCGACGCGGCAGTCGCCTTCCGCGAGCAGCTGGACGGCGGTCCGCTCCCCCTGAATCTGAAGAACGCCGCCCACTCCATCCGCAAGGCGGCCGGACAACTCGGCCGCTGGGAAGGCGAACTCGACGAATTCCAGCGGCGGGCGAAGCGACTCGAACAGGACGCGAAGGACGCGCAGGCCGCGGTGGACCGGGCGAAGGGCCACGCCACGAAGGCGGGTGACAGCCCTGACCTGCATGGGAAGGGTGCCGGACACGACGAGGCGCAGAAGGCACTGACCAAGGCGAACACGGCGCGGGAGGACGCCGAGGACGCCCTCCGCCAGATCCGCGGCAAGGCGCGCGAACTCGCGGACGAACACGAGCACCAGGCTCAGCATCGAGCGGCCAAGATCCGCGACGCCACGAAGAAACTGGCCCCACACGAGCCGGGCTGCTTCGACTCAGCACTCGACTGGCTGACCGAGAATCTGCCGGACATTTTGAGCACGGTGGGTGCCGTGATCGGCCTGGTTGCGTTGTTCGTGGTGTCGGGTGGGACGGCGGCAGCTGTGCTGTTGCTCGCCACTGCAGTATTGAGCGGGACGGCATTGGCGATGCGGGTTTTCGGCGACCCAACGTTGCGTGAATCACTCTGGGACGGATTCACCAAGGGTGAGTTCGACACCGACTTCTGGAGCAATTTCGTCACTGTCGGTGGCGACGCGCTAGGCGTGCTTCCCGGTGTCGGAGCGGCAGGCAAGGGAGCCGCAATCGCTGTGCGAGCGACTGGCGAAGCGGGAGAAACCTTGACGTTCATCCAGCGGGCGGCTCGATTCGGCAGTGAAACCATGGAGCATGCGAAGTCCATTGCAGACCTGGACAACGCAGTGCTCGGCTTCACTATCCGGGGTGCCCGAGCCGCCCATATTTCTAAGGCGATCGAAGTCACCTCGGCCTCTATTGGTGTGGGCACGGCAGGGTTCGGTTTGGTCATGACCGCCGTAGACACTGACGACGACGGGATCAAGGACGGCTCCGTGGCGAGTATCGACGGAGCGCGACTCGGCCTCGACGTTGGTGGCCTTGTCAGTTTTGCTCGCCACGTCTTCTGAGCCGGAGCAGAGAGAAGAACTCATCCTATGGATCCGACCTCGTACCCCACTGCTTGGGCTCATCCGCCGACCAGGCGGGCCTGGATTCAGCACATGACCACGACTGCGGGACGTCTGATCGGCTGGCTCGCAGTCTGGATTGGGAGTCTCTTCCTCATCGTGGCAACACCACCTTGGCTCGGTTGGCTGTTCCTCCTTCTTCTCGTCTATGCAACTTTCCGAGCCGTCCTCCAACTCGCCTACATCCGCCCCTCCATCTACATCCAACGCGTTCTCTGGCAGTACCCCTGGCAACTCCTCACCGGCGTTCCCCGAGGACGGAACAAGCATCCGCGGGTTCAAGAGGACGAGATGTGGCTGGAGTTGCCCAATCCTGAGGAGCCGGAGGAACAGATCCCTCTGCTCTTCCTTTCCGGCATGCGTACCTTCTGGTGGATGCGACGCTTCGGCACCGCTCGTACGAAACCGGAGCTGAAGGCACAGATCGAACCGCTCTGGTTCGCCGGTGACCCCCGCTTCATCGCCGTCATCGCGGCCGCCGGCCGCAAGGGCGAGGCACCCAAGAGGCTGCATCTGCTCTATCAGCGCACGGCCACGGGCCGGCGGGGTATCGAGCCGACCGACTGGAACGCAAGCCCGGCCGCCCTCGAACGTGCCCGACGTTCCGGCGCCCACGTTCCCGACGTGGTGCACCCGCACCCGCGTACGTACTGACTCGCTTCGGCAGGACACGATGACCACCGCCCCCCACTTCACCGTCGCGGAATCCGCCGAAGACCCCGCCGCCGATGTCTGGTTCGCGGAACCTGCGGGCTTCACCGCTCTGCCCCTCGACGCGCTGCTCCCAGCACCCGACTCCCCAGGTGCCGATGCTCTGTGCACCGCCCTCGCGCCCGTTCTTCTGGCGGCTCCCGACGAGGTGGCCCGGCAACAGTTCATCGCTCGGTTCGCGCAGGGGCAGCAACTGCTCGGTGCTCTGAGGGAAGCCGGAACTGTCCATTGCTCGATCGGATTGCATCGCGATGACGTCGATGAGGCGGCCACGAGCAGTATTGGCCGGCCGCTGCTGTCGTTCCTCACCGTCTCCTGGCGGGCGACGGCGGTGTCACCGCGAGCCGTGACGGCTGCCCGTGCGGTGAGCCAACTCGATCCGCAGGCCTGCATCGAATATGTCGAACTTCCCTGTGGGCCGGCCACGTTCAGCGAAACCGTTCTTGCCCCCAGAGCCGCTGGCGGTCTCCCTCAGCCCGGATCCACCGGCCGATGTTTCCGAGGTCCGATTTCTCGCCGAGGGCTGATGGTGGTGTGGGGCAGGGGTTCGAGGGTGTGCGGCGCCCGC
>NZ_JBIAIQ010000034.1:0-98694 GCF_042871525.1 Streptomyces sp. NPDC005784 | reverse complement strand
ATCCGCACTCTTGGGACGGTAGACGAATCGGCGGGCGCGATACCGGTTGTCTCCGGCCAGCTGGTTGACGCTGATGCTGGGGCGGCGACGTGCCCTCAGCGCGTGTCGCGTCGGGCAGGCACAGTCGCAAGTGCGGCCAGACGGTGGCGGTATCGAGGTCGTACTCGCGGCGCAGGCGGACCGCCACAGCGGCGACGCGGTCGCCCATCCACGTGGGGCAGATGGGCCGTTCGAGGGCAATGCGCGCGATGCGGCGCTGCCGGCCCGTCGGCGACGGGGCGCCAGTGGGGGCGGTGGGTGAGGAGGCGGTAGGCGCCTGTGGTTCGAGTGCCTGCTGCCGCGCGCGCAGTTCGACCTCGGCCCTGCGCCGCCGGGTCAGTTCGTCCCAGCGGTCGGCGCGCGCGGCTACTCGTCGGCGGGCGAGGCCGCGCAGCGGGGCGGGCCAGGCGTCGCAGTCGACCGCCACCCAGACCCGTTCGACTCCGGAGCCGAGTGCCTGGGCGAACACGCCCACGACCGCCGCGCCCAGCAGTCCGGCGATCAGAACTACCGCCAGACTGCCGGCCGAACCCGCGCGCGGCGACGCGGCCAAGGAGTCGACGTACCGGACCAGCCGCGCTACGTCGAGCGCGTGCCTGTGCCCGAGGACCCGTGCCGCAGCGAGTACCGCCAGGTAGAGAGCTCCCGGCAGGACCAGTAAGGACACCCAGCGCTCGGCCAGGCTCTTGCCGATCTCGGACAGCAGCCCGCCCACGTCAGACCCTGGCCCAGCGCAGGGCTTCCCCGGAGAGCGAGCAGGTCGGTGATTCCTCTCGGCTCTCGTCCGGCCACCACAGGCGCGAGCAGCGGCTTGCGGGACAGAGGAACACGACGTCGGCGCGGTCCGCCGCCGGCAGGACGTCCGGGCGGGCCCCCGGCCCGCGCAGGCCGTCGCCGTACAGGCCCGCCGCGTCACCGCACTGCAGCAGCGTCTCGTGGAGTTCGTCCAGTTCCGGCTCCACATCGCCGCCGGACCGTACAACGCTCAAGAGCCGGTCGAGCACGGCCTCCGCGCCGGTCTCCCGCAGCAGTGCCCGCCGGTCCTCCAGCTCGGCGCACGCGCGGGCCAGCGCGTCCTTCGTACGCACCCGCCGGTCGGCCGCGCTCTCGTCGGCCATGACGGCCTCCCCCGGTGTCGTCCATTCACCCACTGGAACGCTACCGCTCCACCCGGGCGTGGTAAGCCGGTTCAGGGTGACGGGGGCTACTCAGCCATCCCGACCCGGCCCGCTGCCGGTCGGCGACAGTGGCCCAGGCCGAGCCGGGGCTGTACCCGCAGGCGACCGTGGACGGCAGCCCGGCCACCGTCCGGTCACCCGCCGCGGCGCGCGCCGTCCCCGCCGTCGATCCGGGACGCGGGGTGCACGTCGGCACGGTCCGGCCGGCTCGGCGGAAGCGGCCGACGTCGTCCATCGTCGAGGTCTCGGCGGACTTCCGGTAGTGGCACCGGACGGACCGGAGCTCGGTCCATTACGTGCGGGTGAGCGTGCGCGGGGAGCGGCGCGCCGACCGAACTGGACGTGAAGAAGTGACGGCCGTCTCGCCGACCCGGTTCAATGTGACGCTCGTTGCCATACCTTGGGCATATGGCGCTGCATCACCACAGTGACCGTCCGTGGCGTGTGAGGGTGGACGACGAGGAAGGCACGCCCTGTGGCGCAGGAGTGCTGCTCGACGACCGGCATGTGCTCACCTGCGCACATGTGGTCCGCTACGCCGGAGCGGCACCGGGGGGCACCACGTCTCACGTGCGGATCAGCAGTGTGGCATGCCGCCCGGAGTGGACCCGCACCGCGCATGTGGCCGCGGGCACGTGGGTGCACGACCACAGCACCCAGCGTGGCGACGTGGCGCTGCTCGAACTCGACGAACCGGCCGGCTGCGGCACTCGGACGAAGCTGTGGAAGGCACCCATCTCCGGCGGCACGGTCCAGGTGTACGGCTTTCCCCACGACGAACCGTTCGGCATGGGGGCGGACGCGCGGCTGGCGGGATCGGGCCACCGGCAGGGCGAGTGGGGCTTGCTGAAGCGGATGCGCGAAGGCGAACCGTGGATCGAGCGGGGGTACTCGGGCGCCGGGGCGATGGCGGTGGGCGGCGAGTTCGACGGCCGCGTCATCGGCATCGTGGTGGCCGACTACGTCAACGGCGACGCGAAAGCGGCCTGGATGCTGCCGACCGAGACGATGCTGACCTATCTGCCCGGGATCGAGAAGTTCACCGATGGTAGCCGCAACAACGAACTGAGGCCCTCGCCCGCTGAGTTGCCCGGGGACGTGTTGGGCGACCCGCTGCGCCTCGCGCTCACGCAGGAACTCACCCGGCTGCTCGACAGCGACTGGTCCGGCACCGTCGTCGTCGGCACAGGCGGCACGACCGCCGTGGGCGACTCCTGGCTCGTCCGTCTGGTGCGCACGGCCGATCCGGCGGCCCGGGCCGGCGTCACCGACGCCGAGCTCACCGACGCCCCCGGGGACACCGTCCTCGGGCTCGGCACCATCGACGCGGCCTACGACGCGCGCGGCAGGTCGGTCGCCGACGTCAGCGGGTACCTTTCGGGCCGGTTCGGACTCCCCGGCGGGGATCCGCAGGAGGTGCGGCGACAACTGCTGCGCCGCAAGCCGCCCGCCTGTCTGGTGGTGGGCGGCGTGGACCGGGCCCAGGACCCGGAGGCCCTCTTACGGGAACTGCTGGGGCAGTTGGCCACCCGCGCCCGGTCGCGCGGCGTCCGCCTCGTCCTCGGCTTCGAGAACGTGCCACCGGCCGGCCTCGCCTTCGATGTCTCTCTCGACCCCGAACCGCTGCGCGGGGGCGCGGCCCGGGGCGTGACCGCCGCCGAGGTCCACGCGGTCGTCGGGCAGCTCGCAGCGGAGGAGGGTGCCGCGTCCGCGCTGCAACAGGAGTGGGGCGTACGGTTCTTCGCCGCGCCCCGGCTGCCGCCCCGCGCCGCGCCCCGGCTACGGGTCCGGCTGGCCGTGGCCCGGGCGACGGAACCCAACCCCGAACTCACTGCGATCCACGATCTGGCCGTCGAGGCCCGCGCCGCCCTCGTCCTGTTCGATCACGACCTGCGCCGACTGATCGCGGCTCACGAGGATCTCACCGCCGACCTGGAACTGCATCGCGTCCGAGCCGCGCGGCACTTCGGTGACGAGGACCGACGGCTCGCCGAGCGGCACGCCCCCGCCGCCCGCGCTCTACGGACCGAGCCGATCGACCTCGGGGCCGCCCGCACGCTGGTCAGGCGCTACATCGACGAGGTCAACCGACGGTTCGAGGAGAGGTGACACATGGGAATGGGCCGTCAGATGTGCAACCGTCCCGACTGCGGGCACGGCACGATCGACGAACAGGGCTTCTGCGACGCGTGCGACCGGCAGCCGCTGCCGCTGGACGAAACGGTGTCGGTGCCCCGCGACCCGGAACCGGAACCGCTGGTGCTGCCCGGTGCGAGCGTCGGTGTGGCGCAGGTACGCCCGGACCCCTGGTACGGCCTCGGCCTGGTCGACTCCGATCAGGCCCCCGAGGTCCCGGACATGCCGCTGAGTTCGTCGGACCCTGTCACCGAGGCGCACCGCTTCTGCCCCAACCCCTCCTGCAGGCAGCCGGTCGGCCGCGGCCAGGACAGCGAGCCGGGCCGGACGGCAGGCTTCTGCCCGCACTGCGGCACCCGTTTCGACTTCGCCCAGCCCAACAGCCTCACCATCGCGGGTCGCTACGACGTCATACGCGTCGTCGGCTCGGGGGCCTACGGCGCCGCATACCTCGCCCACGATCGCAATCTCGCGACCGACGTCGTCCTCAAGGCCCTGCGCAAATCAGTCGCCAAGACCGCCCGGCACGAACGGGACGTCCTGGTCGGGCTCCGGCACGACAGCATCGTCCGCATCCTGGGCTACGAGCACGAAGGACCGCATCTCGTCCTCGAATACGTGCCGGGCGAACCGCTCTCGGCACGCGACGGCGACCGCCTCGAAACCCTCCTGGCGCACGGCGTCCGTGTCCTGCAGGCACTCGACTACCTGCACGCCCGGGGCCTGCTGCACTGCGACGTCAAGCCCCTGAACATCATCCGCTTCCGGGAGGAGGGCCCGGCGGGCGCGCTCGACCGGGTGCGGCTCATCGACTTCGGCGCGGTGCGCAGCGACACGAAGGACACCGGGCCGGTCGTGGCGTACACGAGGGCCTACGCGCCGCCGGAGACCGATCCGGAACATCTGCACCCCACCCCCGGCTTCGACCTCTACGGACTGGGCATGACCCTGCGCGAGGTCTGCCGCTCCCGCTGGACGGACCGCTCCGCGCCGGGCGTCGACTCGCTCCATCTGCTGCTGGACCGTGCCACGGACCCCGAGCGGCCGTGGTGTCGGTTCGTGTCGGCCCGGCAGTTCGCGGAACAGCTCAGCGGTGTCATCCGGCAGGTCGTGGCAGCCCCGCCGACGCGTCGTCAGGTGGCCCGTCCCTCCGCCCTGTTCGGCTCGGTGCCCGAACCGCTGCACGGCGGGCTGGGCGCGGCCCGGCCCCCTGCCCACTGGGTCCGGGCGCAGTCGGACGAGAACGCTCTGCTGAAGATGCCCGGGCCGTTCTCCTCACCGGACCCCGGCGACGTCGCGGCCGCCCTTCCGGCCCCCCTGTCCGATCCCGACGACCCACGCGTCACGGGCTCGGCCGGCGGCGCGCTGGCGGAGAGCCGGCTCGCCCTGCGAAGAAAGGACGCCGTGTCGGCGGCACGACAGCTCGCGGCGGCGGGCCTGCCCGACTGGCACTGGCTGCCCGACTGGTACTGCGGCCTGATCGCGCTGGCCGACGGCTGCCCGAAGCGGGCCACCGTCGTGCTCACCCAGGTGCGCAGGGCACTTCCCGGTGAGCTGATACCGCACCTCGCCCTCGGCCTGTGCGCCGAGCTCCGCGGGGACCGCGCGGTCGCGCGGTCCCACTACGGCACGGTCTTCGACACCACCCCGGCGCTCGGTGCGGCCGGTTTCGGCCTGGCCCGTGTCCTGCTGCTGACCGGCGAGCGCGCGAAGGCGGTGGACGTCGCCGAACAACTGGCCAACGAGTTCCGCTACGAGCGCGAGGCACGCGTGGCAGCCGTACGACTGCGCGTCATGGTCCTCCCCGAGCCGGGCCACCCGGCGCCGACCGAGGACGACGTGGCCCGCGCCAGGGCGGCTCTGCCCGGCCTCGACCTGGACGAGGCGGCGGCCACCGCGCTGCGTGCCGAGATCCAGTACGCGGAGTTCCTGCACACCCACGACCGGCTGAAGCTGTCCGACGCGATCCGTGCCCTCGGCCCGCACGCGCCCACCGAGCGCGAGTACGTCGCACTGGTGGACCTGGCGAACCGGCTGCGCCCGGCGCTGAGATGGAGACGGCCGGGAAAGCGGGGCAGAACGAGTCATTCCCATTTCGGAGCAACACCCAGCAGGCTAGGCTCCTGACACGTTCCGTCGAGGAAGCGGGCACGCTCCGCAGGAGAACACGCAGCGACACGGACGGGTGGTATCGGTGGGGGACAGATCACCGTTAGGGCTCAGCTTCACCCTGGAAGTGGACGCACCCTCGGATCTGCCCTACGACGGGCGACGCGCGGACGCCCTGATCACCGTCACGGCACGATCCGCCGCGGGTTCGGCCGCGCAGACTCCGAGTGCCGAGATCCTCATCATGGACCGCTCGTTGTCCATGTCCGGCTACAAGCTGGAAGAGGCGAAACGCGCGATGTGCGCGGCCATCGACACCCTGCGGGACGGCACCCTTCTGGGGATCGTCGCGGGCAACCATCAGGCCGACGTGATCTTCCCGACGACGGGCGGCCTGGCCCGCGTCGACGCCTGGACCCGGGAGGACGCCAAGCTCCGGGTCGCCGGCCAGCTCTCGGAGGGGGGCACGGCGATCGGCCAGTGGCTGGCTCGCGCCCGCCGCCTCTTCGCCACGGTGGAATCCCCTGGCACGGTGCGCCACGCGGTGCTCTACACGGACGGCAAGAACGAGCACGAGACACCCGAACAGCTCGGCGAGATCCTCACGATGTGCACCGACCGGTTCGTGTGCCACGCAAGGGGCCTGGGCGAAGACTGGCACTACACCGAACTCCTGCGCGTCACCGAGGCCCTGCACGGCACCGCCGATGCCGTCGTCACCATCTCCGACCTCACGGAGGACTTCACCCGCCTGATGCGCGAGGCGCAGCAGATCGTCGTACCCCGGGTATATCTGGGCCTGCGCCTCAACAGCCGTTTCGAGCTCGCGTTCGTACGGCAGACGCGCCCCGTCCAGGCCGAACTGGTGGCACGCCAGCAGCAGGACGGTGAGACGCACGTCCCGCTGGGCTCCTGGCCCGCGGAGAGCCGCCAGTACCAGATCTCTCTCCGCTTCGAACCCGACAGCCTGACTGTCGACGAGACCCTGCGTGCCGTCCGCGTCACGCTGCACGCCGAGTTCCCCGACGGCGCCCGCCAACCCTGCTCCGAGAGCGCGGCCATGGTCGTATGCCGCCGCTCGACACCGGGCCCCGGCATCGTCCCCTCCCCCCACCTGACCCGCGTCGAGGACGAACGCGAACTCGGCATGGCCATACGCGCCTGCGCCGACGCCCACCGGCTCGGAGACCTCGACCGCGCGGACCGCGAACTGCGCCTCGCGATCGGCCTCGCAACATCCCTGGGGGACACCAAGCACCTGGAACAACTGCGCGAGGTCGCGGCCGACGGCCCCGACGGCCGGCTCCAGGTGCGGCGAAACGTCTCCCGAGGCCAGATACAGAGAATGGGCATCGACTCGACCAAGACCACCGATGGACCTGTCGACCCGCACCACCTCCCACCTCACGACTCCGGGTTGCCGCGCGTGTGCCCACGGTGCGGTACGACGTCGACGTCGCCCACAGCCAAGTTCTGCGAGGAGTGCGGGCATCGGTTCGCTGACGCGGGTGCGGCCGGTGGGCCCCTGGACGGGTCGTGACCGGCGTGCGGCTGCGCGTGCCCCATCCGATCGTGGTGCTGCGGTGGCTCAGGGTGGGCGTGCTGGGCATGGTGGCGTTGACGGCGCTGCTCTATCTGGTAGTGGCGAACCGGGCCGGAGAGGAGGTCGCCGCTGCTCACCGCACGACGACGGCCATCCAGCACATCGGCGCGGCGTACGACGAGGCGGGGAAGGCGGACGACGCGCTCCGCGCCGTCTCCCGGACCGGGGCGATCGACTTGACGGGCACCGGCAATGGCTTCGCCAACGCCACCGGCCGCGTGGCCTCCCACCTCACCTCGGCGACGGAGGGCAACGCGGCCGGAGAGCAGGGACTGAGCCACCTCCAGTTCGTCCAGGGCCAGTTGGACACATGTGTGCAGATGATCAGTAATGCGGTCCTCGACGGGGCACCGGCTGCGGCGAGGGCGCGGGACGCACTGGACAGCGCACCGGAGTACGACGGCAAGAACCCGGTCCCCTTCACGGGCGGCCTCAGGCGATCACTCAGGGATCTCCAGGAACTGGAGATCCAGGCCCGCCATGACCAGCTCAGGTCGGGCTGGCGCAACCCCCATCTCCTCTGGCCCCTGTTCATGGGGCCGGTGGCGGTCATGCTGCTGCTGGTCTGTGCGACCGGCTACATCGTCGCCCACCGCTTCCGGCGATACCCCAGCCCAGCACTCGTCGTGGCCCTGCTGGCCACCGCGTCGATCGGCGTCATCATGTGCACGACCGAACCGCCCACCGCGGCGATCGCGCTGCCCGTGCTCGCCGCCGTCGGCGCGCTCGCATATCAGGCATACCGTCCCCGTCTTGCCGAGTACAGGTTCCCTCACTCATGAGAAGACTCACGGCACCACTCCTACGCTGCGCCCTGGTCCTCGGGCTGCTCCTCGCGCCGGTCGCGTGCGGCGAACCGGAGAAGGACAAGGTGACGATCATGGTTCCCTGGTCCGGCACCGAGTTCAAGGCGTTCTACGCGGTCGTCAAGAACTTCGAGCGCGACCACGACATCGACATCGAACCGCAGGTCACCCGCGCCCTGACCCAACAGCTCGACGCCGCGGTGGCCGCGGACGCACAGCCCGACCTGGCGGTGCTGCCCAGTGTCGGAGCGATCGCCAAGTACCGCAAGGAAGGGGCACTTTCGAAGCTCGACGTCGGCACGGAAGCCTACGTGCAGCCCTTCCGCGGGCTCGGCATGAACGGCAAGGACGTCTACGCCGTCCCCGTCAAGGCCGACGTCAAGAGCCTCATCTGGTACGACGCCAGGGTCACCCCACGGCCTCCCGAGAGCTGGAGCGCTCTGCGAACCCGTTCCGGCCGCTGGTGCCTGGGGCTGGAGTCCGGTCCGACCTCCGGCTGGCCCGGCGCCGACTGGATAGCGGACATCCTGCTGGCCGACGCGGGCGCCGGCCCGTACACCGCCTGGGCCTCGGGTGACGCGAAGTGGGACAAGGGGCCCGTCAAAGATGCGTGGACCGCGTGGGGAGACCTCGTGGCAGGTGCTCGCAAGGGCGCGGCCACCTTCAACTTCCGCGCCGCCGCCGAGAAGATGACCAAGAGGGGGTGTTCCCTGAGCCACGGCGCCCTGTCCGCGATGGCTTTCGAGTCCGCCCAGGTAAAGGACGACGGGTACACGTACGTACCGTCCTCTCGTGAAGCGCTCCAGGTCTCGGCGGACTTCGTCGGAAAGTTCACCGGGAACAAGAGCGCCGACGAGTTCATCAAGTACCTGGCAAGTGCGCAGGCGCAGCAGGCATGGGTGAACGAACCCGGCTTCGCGCTCTCCGCCGACAACAGGGTGACGGAGTACGGCAACGCCACTCAGGGCCGGATAGCCGCAATGCTCCGCTCCCCCGGATACACGCTCTGCTTCAGCGCCGCCGACGCGATGGATCCCGACGTGTCCGCAGCCTTCTACCGGGCGGTCCTGAACTCCACGAACGGCAGAGACCTGACCCCACTGCTGGCGGCACTCAACAGGGTCCAAAAGGAACTCGGATACGCGCACCCCGAATCCCCGCCACCGCCCGGACCACTCTGCAGCCACCCGAACCACCCCTGATCCATCCAGGAGCCCTCATGCCGGACGCCATCCAGTTCACCCTCGACGACGGCACCGTCGTCCTCGTAGCCCCACCCGCCCGCAGGGGCACCGACGCCGTGGGCCTGGGAACCCGTCTGGAGAGCGCGGGAAGCACCCTGCGCGCGGCACTGACGCCGATCACCTCCGCCGCCTCCGAGGTGATCGGCCAGTTCCGCAGTGTCGCCCAACGGCCCGACGAGGTGGAGGTCACCTTCGGCGTCGTCCTGGACGCCAAACTCGGCGCGGTCCTGACGAGCGCGAGTGCGAGCGCCCACCTCGACGTCACGCTCCGCTGGAGCGGCACAGAACCGACACCACCAAACTGATCCCGTACCCGGCGCCCACCGGCCAGTAGGTCGGCACCACGAGTGGGGTCACATCTCTTGTCGTGGTGCCGCTACGGCAGGATCGCCCGAGGCATTGCGGTAATCCGTGCAGGTGCAGGGGTTGTCGAGCACCTTCGACTCAGGGATGTCCGGGTGCATACCGGCGACCCGTTCTTCGTCGCCCAGGGTGCCGCGCAGGTACTCCACGCTGCCCTGGACCGCCTGACGGGCTTTCGGCAGGTCGGCGCCGACCAGGTGGCCGTCGTATTTCACGTCCCGGCCGTTGACCAGGACCGTGTGCACGTCGCCGCGCTGAGACTGGAGCACGACGTGACCGTACGGATTGACTATCGGGAACATGGCGGGCGACTCGTCGTTCTTGATCAGTACGAGGTCCGCTCGCTTGCCGGGCTCGAGGCTGCCGACGATCCCGTCCAGCCCGAGCGCCCGGGCGCCGCCGCGCGTGGCGTACTCGACGACGTCCTCGGCCCGCAGCCCGATATGGGGCACGGTGTCGCCCTTCGCGTGCGCCTCGAGGTGCTCGCGGGTGCGGTCGGAGGACAGGGTCGCCGTCATCGCGGCGAACGCGTCGGCGCTCCACGAAGCTCCTCGTCTCGCAGGCTCAGCCCGTACCAGACGCCGAGCGCGACAGCGGCGCTCACGGCCGTGGTCCAGGCCGCTGCGCCGCCGTCGAACAGCCAGCCCCACAGGGTCGCCAGCCAGGGAATCTCCAGGAGCAGCACGAACCTGCCGTGGGTCATCGTTCTGCCGGCCGCCTCGGCGCGTCGCACCATCCGGATCCCGAGGAACAGTGGGCCCAACGCCAGCACGGCCACGATGATGAGCAACCAGAGAACGAACAGCCCGCCGTCCTCGCCGTCCGCACCATCCGCGCCGGACATGTTGCGCTGCACATGGTTGTCAGCGATCTCGTCGTAGGCCTCTACTCCAGCGATCCCCGCGACGGCGGCGGCAGCCCCGGCGGCGGGCTGTGCCCACGGCCGGGCGTGAGCGCTGGGCGTCTGGGGGGCCTCGGCCCCGACGTAGTTGTACCCGTACCGTTCGGCGGGGCCGAGCTGGTGGTTCTGGGTGAAGGCGTTGCCGTGCGCGTCGTAGTGCGTTGTCTCGTGGACGGCGCCGTTCGTGTCGTTGTACCGCTCCCGGCGGTACTTCCCAGGGTGGAGCACCTGGTTGGGTTCTTCGACATACCGTTCCTGATCCACCGGGCCCCCAACGGCTTCAATGTCGGCTGAATCCCGACTGGTTCGGATTATGCACTGCTGATCGTGCACATGCGCAGGCCAGGGCCGACCGGGCCGGGACAGGGGCGGGAGGACACGGCTGCCCCTTTGGGCCGTGCGGGCCACGTCGGAGCTCAGCAACACTCGGTGCGACTTGAGTGCTCCGGATCGAGGGCGGCGTCGGTCGTGGCCCGTCCCGCCGGACGAACCGATGGGCGGGACGGCGCGGTCACGGCTTGCGGGCCACTCCGCCGTAGAAGCCGGCCTGGGCGTCGGTGATGTCGGCCAGCGGCTGGTCCGGCTCCGGGTGCCAGCGATGCGTGACAGCCAGCCCCGGCGGCAGCAGCTCCAACCCGTCGAAGAACCGGGCGATTTGGGTCCGGGACCGCAGCTGGATCGGGATGCGGGCACGGACGTACACGTCCTGGGTGCGGGCCATGCCCTCAGGATCGAAGTCGGTGGTGCCGTGGCTGAGGGTGAGGAAGCTGCCGGACGGCAGCGCGTCGATCAGTTCCCGCACTATCCGGTACGCGCCGTGCTCGTCCGGTACGAAATGCATCAGGGCACACAGACTCAGCGCGATCGGCCGGTCGAAGTCGAGCGTTGTCCGGGTCTCGTCGGACTCCAGGATGGCCTTCGGTTCTCGCACGTCCGCCTGCAGGTAGGCGACCCGGCCCTCGGGGGTACCGTGCAGCAGTGCCCGCGCGTGGGCCAGCACGATCGGATCGTTGTCGGCGTAGACCACCCGGCAGTCCGGGGCCTGCTCCTGAGCGACCTGGTGCAGGTTCGGCTCGGTCGGCACGCCGGTGCCGATGTCGAGGAATTGCCGCACCCCGTGATCGCGGGCCAGCACGCGCACGGCCCGGTGCATGAACAGCCGGTTGGCGCGGGCGAAGGTGCGGGCGTCCGGGGTGTGGCCGAGTACCTGCTCAGCCGCCTCGGCGTCCACCGGGTAGTGGTCCTTGCCTCCCAGGTAGTAGTCGTACATCCGGGCAGGGTGCGGCTTGCTGGTATCGATGGGCGTCGACCCTCGAGCTGACTCAGGTAACAACGTGTTCTCCTCGGCCGTGCAGGACGGGCCTTCGCCCTGGATCCACAGCGGTTCCTTGCGACATGAGGAAACCGGTCGGCTCCGGCTCCCATGACGGGAACCTGTGATTGCCGACTCGAGCGGGCCGGGCCGATCCCGCGAGCGTCCGGGGAGCGGCTTCCTTGAACGCCTCGATGTTGTGTACGGACTGCATCGTAGACACGCTGAAGCAGCAGGCGGACCCATTCCCTCGCATTGGGTCGGCACGGCTGCCCAGCCGACGTACTCGGGTCAGCGTGCCACTGGGTGGCCGACCCCGTCCGCCAAGCCGCCGACGAACTGCACCGGTTGATCGGGACTTCCCTCCCATTGAGCCGCAACCCGCGCGGAATGCCGTTCTCTTGCCTGTCCGCTGCCTCGTTGCCGGGCGGGAGGGGTGCACATACTTCGGGACGCCGGGGCTGGGAGGATCGCAATGGGCAGGCTGCTCGTCGTACCCATACATCTGGACGCGCTGTGCCTGGCGGGGGAACGCCAGGTCGCGGAGCCTTTCACGGACTTCACGCGATTGCCGTACACGGACTCCACCGACGGGCACGATCACCAGGCGGACATGCCGTACGTCAGCGAGACGCTGCTGTCGGTGCCGTTCCAGGACCAGGGCTTCCTGCTGAAGGCGGGCGTCCATCTGCACTGGTCGCTGCCGGACGCGCTGACCCGGCTGGCATCGCGGGACGGGGCGAGCTCGGTGCCGGTGGTGCCCAACCGGTGGCTGGTGACGCGCGGCGCAGGCGGTGCCGTGACGCAGCAGTGGGTGGTCGAGAGCGACTTCCTGGCCGAGGACAACGCGGGCGGAGTGCCCTACCCGTACATAGCGGACCAGATGGACGGGCCCGAGCGGCTGCCGTACCGGCTGCTGGGGCGCAGGGTGCCGCTGACCGCCTGGCGGCCGGCGGGGCGAACCGGCTCGGCCGACCCGGCGGAACGGGCACGGTATCTGCGGGCGCTGACGGCGGTGGGCTACGGGGAGCCGACCTTCGCGTCGTTCTATCCGCACTGCCACAGTGTGTTCGGGCTGCACGACACGGCGTTCCAGGGGGTGCCGCCGCAGGGCGTGACGTACGACGTGGTGGGCTGGTACGAGGACCCGGGTCAGGACGTGCTGGCGGCGACGCTGGCGGCGCCACGGGATGCCGGGACCGGCTGGCCGGATGTCCTGCGCACCGCCCTCGGCTGGACGGCGGCGGACAGCCGCGCCGAGCCGGACCGGATGGTGTGCTGGGGACGGATCGCGTTCGCGCCCGGAGCGGGTGGGTCCCAGGACACAGCGGGTGCCGACACCGGGGTGTGGGTCGGCAACACCCCGACCGAGGCGCTGGCGGCCCATCTGGGCGCCGTGCTCGGCGACACCGGCTTGGCGCCGGACGACCTGGAGAACCTGCTGGAGGCGCTGGCCTTCGCCGAGGAACTGGAATCGGCCCCGCTGGACGTCGGGCTGAAGCTGCTGGAGGCCCGGCACGCCGACACCTTCGGGGCCGTGCCGTCCGGGAATCTGTGGACCGTGACGAACGACCGGGCGGGCCAGGGCGCGGACGCCGGCCTGGCCGCCCTGCCGCGCACCGCCGGGGCGGCGTTGAACACGCTGAACGCCGCGCAGGCGGCCTGCGACCGGGCGGGCGCCGAGCTCACCGGGCGGCGCCAGGAGCTGTACGCCGACTGGTACCGCTACATGCTGTGCGTCTACCCGCCGGACACCAGCCGGGACAGCTACCCGAACCCCGACCAGGTGCTCTTCCACCTGCGTCGCCAGGCCGCACTCATCGCCCGCCGGGCCGCCCACGCCGAGGGCCTGGGCCAGGACCGCGACGCCGCGCGGGCCGCCGCCGAGGCCGTACTGCCCGACGGCTACCTGCTGCGGTCGGTCCCGGCCCCGCAGTACTACCTGCCGAACGAGCCCGTGGTGCTGCTCACCGGCACGGACGCGACCCCCTCCGACCGCTTCGGACAGGACGGGCTGCTGGGGTGCCAGGTCACCGATGGCGACATCCCCGCCGACGCCGACGGCGTCCGGGCCCTGCGGGACACGGTGGCCGCCCTCCCCGGCCCGACCGCGCACACCCGCGCCTGGGAGACGCAGCCCTGGCATCCGCTCATGCTCCAGTGGGAGGCGGAGTTCTTCCCGGTGGGCCCGAACGGCAACCTCAACAATCCGGCGGGCCGTGACTTCCACACCGACTTCATCACCGGCACCTACGCTCTGCCGGCCGACCAGGCCGAGCTGCGCCCCCGGGCGGCCGGCGGGGCGGTGCTGGCCAAGGCCGCCAACGTCTACACCGGCGCCGCCGTGCTCTCCCCCTCGGCCCGTCCGCTGCTGGCCGCGCGGATCCTGCGCTACCTGGCCAAGCCGGTGCTGGCCGCGCTGGAAGGCGCCGTCACCGAGGAGGCGTTCACCGCCGACCCGGAGCCGGCCCTGGACCGTTTCCTGGCGTCCGGCGAGGCCGATCAGCGGGCGGTCACCCTGGTCGCCGTCTACCGCCATCTCGCCGCCCACGAATCGAACAACCTCGCCCAGGCGCTCGGCGGCTTCAACGACGCCCTGTTGATGCGCCGACTCGCCCGCCAGTTGCCGGTCGCCGACCCACTGGGCTTCCCCGACCACCGGGCGGTGACCGAGACAGAGGTCGCCCCCGCCGTGGCGGATCAGAGCCGGTACACCCCGCAGCCTCTCAGCGACTTCAACCCGATCAGGGCCGGAGCGATGCGGCTGCTGCGGCTCCGCATGGTCGACACGTTCGGCGCCGTACGGGACATTCCCCTCGAAACCGTCGGAACGACCAGCCAGTTACGGGTCGAGGGGCATCCCGGCTGGGTCGACCTGCCGCCCCGGCTCGCCCAGCCGGCCCGGCTGTCGCTGCGCTGGCTGGACGCCGACACCGACCTGGTCGAGATGAACGCCGTCCCCGCCACCTCTCCCGTGTGCGGTTGGCTGCTCGCCAACCACCTCGACGGCAGCGTGGCCGTGCACGCCGCCGACGGGAGTGCGGTCGGCTCGGTCCACGCCCTGCCCGGCGACCCCGAGCCGACGGGCGTCCCCGCCCTCTGGCAGCCCGCCCCCGGCCGGGCCCCGGTGCCGGTGGACGGCATCGGCAACCCCCATCTGCGGGCGGTCGTGGCCCGGCTGCGCGGCTCGGGGCCGGACGGGGTGGCCTCCTTCCTGGGCACCCTGGACCAGGCGCTGGCCGCAATCGAGCCCGAGGACTACGCCCTCAATCGGAACCGGGCCCTGCTGGTCAGCCGCCCGGTGGCGGTGGCCCGGGCCACGGTGAGCCTGGAACTGGCCGGGCGCCCGGCGGTGCACCAGGACTGGAACGTCTTCCGGCAGGACCTGCGCCGTGGCAGCTGCGAGACCAATGGCTTCACCCGGGTACGGTTCCCTGTCCGGCTGGGCGACCACGGACGGCTCGGCGACGGGCTGGTCGGGTACTGGCCCGAGGAACCCGACGGGCGGCTGAGCCCGGTGCTGCACTCGGTGACCGACGGGGACGAGACCGAAGACGCGGCGCTGTTCCAGGCGATCGACGCCCCCGCCCAGGCGCTGACCCTGCTGGTCGACCCGCGCGGCGCCGTGCACGCCTGCTGCGGCATCCTCCCGGCGAAGGCGCTGCGCATCCCCGACACCCACTACCTTGACGCGCTCGCCGCGATGGAGATCGCCTTCCTCACCGCCCCCGTGCTCGGGGACGGCACCGCCGCGGCCCCCGATCTCCCGCTGCCGGCCGAGCCGGGCTTCGTATGGTGCTGGCTGGAGCGTGACGCCCCGCCCGGCAACGGCTGGCTGCGCACCGGCAGCGAGCCGCTGATCGACCGGGCCGCGCTCCTGGCCGCCTTCCCCGGAGAGGCGGCCCTGTGGCAGCAACTGGCCGACGCGGGCTGGCTGGCGCCGCTGGACGGCGAGACCGCGCTGGTCACCCCTGCCGAACAACGCCCTCCGCTGCCCACCGCGCTGGCCGACCACGCCGACGCGCTCACGGCGCTGCTGGTACGGCCCGCGCTGGCCCAACCGCGCCAGGACGCCTCCTTCGCCGCCCGGCCCACAGCCCGGGAGGGCTGGCTGACCCTGCGGCCCCGCCCGACGACGAACGCCAACCGACAGTAGGGACGCACAACTCATGCCCGCGACGACGCCGCCCCAGGACACCGCCCCCCGCATCACCCTCGCCCTTGGCCTGGACGAGACCAACCTGGTCCTCGAAGCGCTGGGCCAACTGCCCTTCATCCGCGTCTACCAGCTGATCGCCACCATCCAGGAGCAGGCCCACAAGCAGCTTGCCGACCAACCGGCCGACGGGGGGACCCCGGCGTGACGACCGCGAATCTCATCCTGCACTGGCACCTGGACGAGGTCCTTGCTGCCGACGGCGTCATCGACGCCTCCGACAACCACCTCAACGGCACGCCCGAGGGCGTCCCCAAGAGCCTTCCCGACGAGCGCTTCGGCAGCTGCCTGGCACTGGACGGCGCCGCGGACGCCCTGACCCTGGGCCGGACCCCCAGGCTGGCGCTGAGTGCCGGCTACACCGTCGAAGCCTGGATCAACCCCGGCCACTTCCCCGCCGACCGGGCCGGGATCGCCGGAACCACCGCCCAGGTCTTCACCCTCACCCTTGCCGCCGACGGCTCCGTCGACCACGTCAGCGCCGCCCGGGGCGCCACCGCGACCGCCCCGCCCGGCTCCGTACCAGCCGGCGCGTGGACGCACATCGCCGCCACCTCCGACGGGCAGGCGGTGCGTACATACGTCAATGGCGCCCTCGTCGCCGAACGCCCGCTGCCCACCGGCACCGCCCCCGGTCCCGCCGCCGACGCCCTGGTCGTCGGACGCTTCGTCCAGAGCCCCTCCGGCCACTACGACGGGCGCCTTGTCCACATCCGCGTCTACGACGGCCCGCTGACCGCGGCCGAGATCCGCCTCGACATGGCTGAGGACGAGGCGGAACTGGCCGCGTTCGTCCGCAGCCACCCGGTCGACTTCGAACTGGCCAACCCGGACCAGCACCCGGTCCTGTTCATCGACGACGGGCCCTCCGGTCAGCCGATGACGCTCACCGTGAGCAACACCTCCCGGCAGGAGTTCACCCTCCGCCCCCTCACCGGTCCCGTCTCGGCCGACAACTACCACCTGGCGCTGCGGTTCCGCCCGCAGACCCTCGCCGCCACACCCGAACCGGTGCTCACCGCCCGCGGCTGGCAGCTTCTGCGTTCCCCCGACACCAGCACCGGCGGCGACACCCTCTACTTCCTGTGCACCGCCCCCGCCCCGCTCGGCCCCGGCGCGAGCCTCACCCTGCCCCTGACGGGCATGAACGCCGACGGCCGCGGCGGCACCCGCGGCACCCGTGTCGAACTCGGCTACCAGCAGCTGTCCTTCAGCGGCGAGACGGACGAACTCAGCGGTTCCCGACTGCAGTTCCTGGACATCGTCAACCACCTCGGCCGAACCGACATCCCGCTGCGCACCGGCTTCTCCGGCGGCAACCGGGTGCTCAGCGACGGATCCGCCCTCAACACCCTGCGGCTGCGCATCGCCAACGCCTCCCATGACGAGCCCATCACCCTCACCGGTACCGGCGACGGCGTGGACGGGGCCTCCGCCATCGTCGTCGCACTCGATGTCGAGCATGCCGGCGAGTCCGACGACTGGGCCCTCCTCACGGCCGGTGCCGCGCCCGCCGCCACCCTCGCCGTCAAGGGCACCTCGGACGCGGTCGCACTTCCCCTCACCGCCTTCCCCCAGCCCATACGGGAGATCGGCGCCCAGAGCCTCCAGTGGAAGCTGACCGCGTCCCGCACGGTGACCGTGCCGCCCACGGGCTGGCTCGAACTGTCGCTGAGCGGCATCGTCGCGCCCGCCTCCCTGGGCCAGTCCCAGGTGTACGTCAGCTACGTCAACGTGCCCGGGTACGCCGACGCCTCCACCGCCGTCACCGTGGAGAAGTCGCCCCTGCTCTTCTCCGGCCGGCGCGCCGGAATCGGCACCACGACCCCGCAGGCCGAACTGCAGATCATCGACGCCCCCGGCGCCCCCGACACCGGCTGCCTCATCCTCGGCCCGACCGAGGGCACCAACTCCAACCTGCGGATGGGATACGACACCACCTACAGCTGGATCCAGTCGCACGGCCTCAAACCGCTCGCTCTCAACCCCATCGGCAACAACGTCGGCATCGGCACCACATCGCCGCCCAACCCGCTCACCGTCGCGGCCGCCTCCGCCCACCTCCAACTGCGCCGCGACATCGTCAACGCGCCGGCCGGCAATCTGCTGTTCCTCGAACTCTTCCAGGCCCAGTCGACCACCCAGACAAACCCCAGCATCCGCTTCCACCAGTGGAACTCCTTCTGGCACCGCATCGAGGCCCGCCCCGAGGGCTTCCACCTCAAGACCGGCGACCTGACCAGCGACACCCTGGTGGACCTCTATGCGTCCACGCTCTTCGTCCAGCAACTGAACCTGGACGGGCTGCTGTTGAGGCTGCACGACGCGGAGATCCTCAACCAGCTGTCGTCCGGTGAACTCCAGGTCGAGCTGTACGACTTCGCGCACAGCCGCAGCGGGGGCAGCTGGACGCTGAGGCTGGTGGCGCCGTAATGCCAAGGACCAGGACCCGCAAGCGGGAGGCATCGCCTCCCCCGACCGTCGACTCCGACCGCACCGAGGCGAAGAAGAAGAAGCGCGAGGTGGGCACCGCGGAACTGGAGGGCGCCGGCGCCGACGCCGAAGTGCTCGTCGCCGAGGCCGAGCCGATGGCAACGGACGAGGTCGCCGACGGAGACCTGAGGGTGGACTGCCTGGACGTGCTCCAGGGCGACTGCACCCTGATCACCACCCCCGGGGGCCGCCGCATCATGATCGACTGCGGTTTCTATCCCCGTTTCCTCACCGGCACCACCACCCCGTCTTTCACAGGTCTCCGGCGTACGGCGCTCGCGGACGCCGTGCGAGGTTTCCTGGGAGAGGGCAAATACCTCGACATCCTCATCCTCACGCACCCGGACTTGGACCATCACAACGAGATCGCGCGCTGCCTGCCGTCCGACATGCGGGTCGGCAGCGTCTACTACAGCGGGAAGTACGGGGACTACCAGCTAGCCGTCCGGGAGCACCTGCGCGCCATCATCAACCCTCGTCCCGACGACCCGACCCGCACGAAGCTGCCCAAGCAGGTCTTCTGCCGCTGGACGACCACGGGCCGTACGACCACGGAGGTCGTGCTCAAAACCGATGACACGGAGACCGTATACGGAGCCGCGGACGGAACCATCGACGTCCGGGACACGGCCAACTGCCTGATCAAGATCCTGGTCGAGCCGAAATGCACGGTGTCCATCCTGGCCGCCGGGCTGGCGCGGAACTCCTACCTGAGTGTCCAGGACGACAATGACATAAAGATCGGCGACGGGGACACGGACGGCAGCAACTGTGGGAGCGTCGTAACGCTCGTCGAGGCGCATGGCAAGAAGCTGCTGTTCTGCGGCGACGCCACCTGCAGCACCGAACTATTCCTGGTCGACAAGCACGCGACGAGGATCGCCGACCTGGACCTGCTCCGGGTCGCGCACCACGGCAGCGGGGAGACCTCGTCCACCAAGAGCTTCATCGAGATGGCGAAAGCCAAAACGGCCGTCATCAGCTCGGGACGGCAGTACAGCTACTACCACCACCCCCGCTGGGCGGCCGTAAGCCGGTATCTCAATGAGTTCAAGTCGAGGATGCCCAGCACGCCACCGGTCGCCGATGGAGCCCTGCCGCTGGAGTTCTGGCACGGCTACGCGACCGAGGAGGGGGATCTTGCGGTCCCTCCGCCCACACCCGCCAAGCAGCGGCCACTGGGCATCAACCGCCTCACCCCCACCGCCAGCGGGACCGGCAGACGCTATGACGCGCTCCTCGGCTACCCCCTCCGCCAGACGCCTTACACCCACATGGTGCTCAAACCGACCGACGGACTACGGGACGCAGTCGCCGAACGGACCGACGCGATCGAGGAGGACGCCCGGTGACTCCCGACAGCCTGCGGGCCACGGCCGCGTCCGCGCTCCAGGACGGCCGCCTCGACCTCGACCTGGCCACGCTGCTTCCCGCCGCCGCCTCCGGCTACGTCGGCCACCTGCTCGACGGCGGCCGGCTGGTGCTCACCGGGACCACCGCCACCCCCACCGCGAACGGCGTCACCCTGACCGGGGCCGGCGCGGCCACGCCGTTCCTGGGTATGACCACGGTCACCGCCGAACTCACCGTGGAGCCCTCGGGCGACAGCGGCACCGTGGTGGCCGTGCTGGACGCCGTCGGCGACGAGAACTGGTCCTTCGTCGTCAACTTCCCCGTGCTGCGCGGCACGTTCTTCGACGGCCAGCGGTTCACGGCGCCCCGGATGCGTATGGACTCCGCCGCCGTCGCTGCCGCCGAGCTGGCCAAAGCCGGCAGCGGCGCCGCCCGCTTCACCGGCACGCTGATCGTGGGCACCCGACTGGCGGTGCTCGACCTGCTGATGCCCGGTGCCGTGCACGCCCTCGACGGCGAGATACGCATGGTCTCCGGACTGCCCGGGTCCCAGGTACCGACCTCCACCGTGCCCGACATCGTCCTGGACGGGCCGACGGGCGGACGGGCCGACCTCGGCCTGTTCAGCATCGAGCCGCTGCGGTACGAGATCTACGGCAACCCGCATTTCGACTACGCCCGCATCGACCTGGTCGTCCCGTCCTTTCTGCGGATCACCGGAGTCATCCCGTTCACCACCGCCTCCGGGCAGAGCCACCAGGTACTGGTGTACACGGACGTCTCCGGTGACGGACGGCTGATCCAGCTGACCGCCGACTTCCGTGACGTCGGCACCGTCTCGCTGTCCGACGTGGCGGCGCTGGCCGGACCCGGGGGGCTTTCCCTGCCGATCGGGCCCGGCATCGTCTCACCGGTGGTGCTGGCCGAACTGGCGGTGACCCTCACCCCGGGCGGCGGCCAACTCGTCGACTCGGTGCGCGTCCTGCTGGAGACCCAGGAAGAGTGGACGATCGTCCCGGATCTGCTGACCCTGCAGGCCGTGGACGTAATCTTCCGGGTGGAACAGCCCCTGGCGTCCACCCGCAGGGTGCGGGGTTCCGTCACCGGACTGATCGCCATCGGCGAGTACGGCACCCTCGAACTCAGCGCCGTCTCCGAATCCCGCACGCTGTCCGGCGGACTGCGCGAGGACGACCCGCCACTGAACATCCGCGAGGTCTACCAGCACTTCACCAAGCAGGACGCGGGGCATCTGCCCGACATCACCGTCCAGGCGTTCAACTTCTCCATGACACTGCCGGACGACCAGCAGCAACTGGCCTACGAGGGCCGGATCCTGCTCGACACGGACTGGCAGATCGCCGACTGGCTCGTACTCACCCAGGTCTCCTTCCAACTGGAACACCAGGACGCGGCCACCACCTTCTCGGCCCTGGCCTACTTCTACGTGGGGTCGACTTCCGTCCTGGTCTCCGCCGCGTACGACTCCGACCCCGCCAAGGGCTGGACCTTCGCCGGACAGACCGGCCCAGGCGTCGCCACCCCCATCGGCGGTATCGCCGACGACCTCGCCCGGCACTACGCCGGCCTCGCCCTCCCCGCGCCGCTGGCGGGGCTGACCGTGCAAAACGTCGGCGTCCGCTACAGCACCGGCACCGGCGCCCTGTTCGTCACCGCCGAGGTCACCCTCCCCATCGACAAGTCGACCAAACTGGTCCTCACCGTCACCATCGACACCGCCGAACGGCGCTACAGCGGCGACTTCACCGTCACCGTGCACGGCAGGGACTACGCCTTCACCGTCCGCTTCGCCGACAGCCCCGACGCCCAGCGGTTCGTCGCCACCTACCGCCACGGCACCGGCACCGGCCCGGTGCCCACCCTCAGCCAACTGGTCGGCGCGCTGTCACCGGCGGCCGCTCAGTACATACCCGACGGCGTCACCGTCGACCTGAAGGACGCCCTGTTCGCCTTCGACAAGACCGGGCTCACCAGTGTCTACGTCCTGGGCGCCGACCTCGCCGTCACCGTCGACCTGGCGAACCTGCCGCTGGTCGGCGAGCGGTTCGCCGGCGGCGGCGGGACCTTCGGCGTGGACCCGCTGCGACTGTTGGCCGTATCGGGGCCGTTGCCAATGGCGGAGGCCGCCGCGCTGAACGGCCTGCTGCCGCCGGGGGTGGCCCCGCTGTCCGCGGCCGCGGACCTGGCGGCCGGGTTCACCGCCGACGCGGTCCTGAAGCTGGGCGAGATCACCCAACCCCTGAGCCTGCCCGCGCCCGGCACCGGCACCACCGGCCAGAGGCCCACACCCGCACCAGCTCCCACTCCCGTTCCCGTTCCCGGTCAGCCGAAGGCCACCGACGACAACGTGCTCTGGTACAAGGTGCAGCGCACGTTCGGACCGGTCACCTTCCAGCGCGTGGGCTTCGCCTACCAGCGCCCGCCCGGCGGCTCCGCCAAGCTGGCGTTCCTGCTGGACGCGTCACTGAACGTGGCCGGGCTGGCGCTGACGCTCGACGGCCTCGCGGTCGGCATCGACCTCTCGGACCCGGCCGGCGGACCGCAGTTCGCGCTGCGCGGGCTCGGTGTGTCGTACAGCTCGGGTGAGGTGGAGATCAGCGGTGCGTTCCTGGTCGACACCGTCAAGTACGACGGTCGCGACCTGCCCGCCTACAGCGGCAAGGCGGTACTGCGGACCAAGACCTTCTCGCTGGGGGCGTTGGGATCGTATGTCCAACTGCCCGAGGGCCCCTCGCTGTTCGTGTACGCCTTCCTGGACTACCCGATCGGCGGGCCGCCGGTCTTCTTCGTTGAGGGGCTGGCCGCCGGGTTCGGCTACAACCGGCGCTTCATCGCCCCGGACGTGGCCGCTGTCGCGACCTTCCCGCTGGTCGCCGAGGCCGCCGGGACACAGGCCCCCGGGGCGCTGGCAGACGAGCTGAGGGCTCTGCAGGACTATCTGCCGCCCTCGCCAGGTGACTTCTTCCTGGCGATCGGCGTGCACTTCAGCTCGTTCCGGATGATCGACTCGGTGCTGCTGCTGTCGGTGGGCTTCGGCCGCCGCTTCGAGGTCAACCTGCTGGGGCTGTCCACCCTGGTCCTGCCGTCGCCGGATGCGGTGAAGGCCGGGGCGACACCGCTGGCGCAGGTGCAGTTGGCGCTGCGCGCCACACTCGTGCCCGACGAGGGGTACTTCGCGCTGCGGGCCCAGCTGACCGAGAACTCCTATCTGCTGTCCCGGGACTGCCGGCTGACCGGCGGTTTCGCTTTCCAGGTCTGGTTCGGCGACGACCACAACGGCGACTTCGTGCTCAGCGTCGGCGGATACCACCCGCGGTTCACCGTCCCCGCCCACTACCCGGCGGTCCCCCGGCTGGGCTTCAACTGGCAGGTCACACCGCAACTGGCGATGAAGGGATCGGCGTACTTCGCACTGACCCCGTCGGCCCTGATGGCGGGCGGAAGTTTCAGCGCGACCTTTGACGACGGGGCGCTCAAGGCGTGGTTCAGCGCGTCGATGGACTTCCTGATCGGCTGGAGCCCGTACCACTACGAGGCGGACTTCTGGGCGAACATCGGGGCGTCGTACACCTTCAGCTTCTTCGGTACGCACACCATCTCGGCCCAGGTCGGGGCCCAGGTGAGCCTGTGGGGACCGGAGTTCACCGGGCGGGCCGCGATCGACATCGGCATCTGCTCCTTCACCCTGGCGTTCGGGACGGGGGACCCCGCCGCACCTCAGCCGACCGACTGGACCGGGTTCCGGAAGGCGTTCCTGCCGACGGCCGACGACGCCATGGTCACCCTGGTGCTGCAGGGCGGGGCGAGCGGCCCCGGTGGCGCGGACACCGGAGACCTGGGCACCGTCAACCCGCTGGAGCTGGTGCTGCGCACCGATTCGGTCATCCCCAGCCGCGACGCCTACCGCGGCCCGGTGCAGGGCGGCCAGGCGCTGGACACCACGGGCGCGGCGACCGCCTTCGGGATCGCACCGCTGGGCCGGGACCGGAACCACCCGGTGCCGGCCACCCAGCGCATCGAGATCCGCCGGGCCGACGGCAGCCGGGCCGACGACGGCTTCCGCTACGAGCCGGTCACCAAGAACCTTCCGGCGGCCATGTGGGGGGACCGGCTGCGGCCGTCCGTGACCGACCCGCCCCTGATCGGCGACCTGCTGACGGGCTACACGATCCGGCCGCTGCCGCCGGCCGAACCGGACGCGGCACCGTTTTTGCCGCGCGCCGTGCTGCGCGCCACCACGGCGCTGGACACCCAGCGGGACGCCTACCGCTGGGTGGGCCGGCAGCCGTTCACCCCGGACGGGCGGGACGCGCCGGCCCGCCGCCAGGTAATAGCGGACAGCATCTCGGCGCCCGCAACGGCCGCGGTGCGGTTGGCCGTGGCGACGGCGGTCCTGGCAGGCCCCGCCGGTGACGATGCGCTGGACCTCGTGGGGTTCGACGCGGCTGGGTTCCTGGTCGTACCGCAGGTGGGAATGGAGCCGTGAGCGCGATGACACTGGACCGGACGCTGTTCGTCGACTACCAGACGGCCTCGCTGGCAGCCGGGGACTACCGGGTCACCGTCACCCAGACCATCGGGGTCGACCCGAAGGCGTACACGGCTACCCGGACCTTCTCCGTAGCCGGGGAACGGTTCGTGCTGCCGCCTACGCTCGTCGCGGCGGCCTTCCCGCCGGACGGCAGCCTCGGCGACCACAGCCATGTCCTGCCGCACCTGGTGCTCAGCCGTTCCAGCCTGCCGTGGGAGCGCAGTCCGGAGGCGGTGCGCGGCCCTGGCGCGCCGCTGCCATGGCTGGCGTTGCTGGTGTTCGCGGGGAACGAACAGCCCGAGCCGAAGGTCATGCCCCTGTCGGCGGCGGCGGACGCCCCGGACGCGTATTTCCCGGCGCCCGCCGCGCTCCCCGCCGACGACGACCCCAAGGTGACGGTCATCGATGTGCCCCGGGCGCTGCTGGCCGACCTGCTGCCGACCCGCGCCGAACTGCCGCTGCTGGCACACGTCCGGCGCGGCGACGGGGACGCCCCGGACGGCGCGGTGGTGGTCGGCAAGCGGCTGCCGCCGGCCGGCACGTCCAGCAGCGTGCATCTGGTCTCGCTGGAGGGGCGGTTCCCAGCCGGCGGGGACTTCGACCTGGGGCCGGGCGGGCCCGACTCCCTGGTCCGTCTGGTCTCGCTGGTCGGCTGGCGGTTCGCCTGCCTCGACGAGGCGGAGACCTTCGGGCGGCTGGCGGCACGGCTGACCGACTCCGGTAGCCCGCTGCGGCTGCCGGACAGCGGCGAGGAGCACGCCGACATGTATCTGCGGCAGGGCTACGTCCCGGTGCGGCACCGGCTGCGGGGCGGCGGCCGGTCGGTGGCCTGGTACCGGGGCCCGCTCGCCATCGGCCCGGCCACCGCGGGGCCCGACCCGGACCAGGGCCCGGCCCGGGCTGCCGACGAGCTGCTGCGCTACCACCCAGGCGTCGGTATGTTCGACGTCAGCCATGCCGCTGCCTGGGAGGCCGGACGGCTGCTGGCGCTGCACAGCACAAGCTTCGCCGGGGCGCTGTACGAGTGGAAGCGCCGTCGCGACCAGGCCGAGAAGCGCACCGTGGTGGCCGCGCATCCCCTGGCCGTGGCGCATATCGACGACGCTCTTCCGGCGGGCGTCGTCGAGTGGCTGACGGGTCTCGCCCGGCTCGACGATGTCCCCTTCGGCTATCTCGTCCCCGACGAACGGCTGCTGCCGGTGGAGACGGTGCGCTTCTTCCACCTCGACCAGGAGTGGATGCGTCACCTGGTGGACGGCGCCTACAGCCTCGGCCGGGTGGGCACCGCCGACGCCGAGCTCGACGCCGCGCATCCGCTGCCGATTGACTATCCCCTGATCACCGGTGCCCTGATTCGCTCTGATGTGGTCTCCGGTTATCCGGGGCTGCTGGTCGACGGCTATGCCGACCCGGCCGGGGCGCAGATGCTGACGCCGGTACGGGTGGAGCGGTTGGCGCCGAGCGTCCTGCTGTGCCTGTACCGGGGTGACGTGGGCCGTCTCGACATCCACCAGCAGCCGGAATCCCTGCACTTCGGGGTCGAGCCGCACCCCAGGGACAGCTTCACCAAGCGGCTGCGGGGCCTGGCCGACACCGCCCCCGACGCCGGTGAACTGGAGCCTTTGCCGCTCGGCCCGCGCGGCACGGTTCCGGTGCGGCAACTGGCCGACGCGATGGCGGCGCGGCTGGGCGCGGACCCGGCGGCGTTCAGGGCGGGGGCGCTGGCCCGGCAGATGATGGAGACGGGCGAGCGGGTCACGTTCCTGCGGGGCTGATCCGGAGGGGTAGGCCCACGGGCCTCGCGTCCGGCGTGGGTGCCGGCGGATGATCCGGCGTCGGGACCACCTCCCAGCGGCCGGGGCCGGACCGGGCAGGACCCGTCGGGACCCGGGCAGGACCCGGGCGGGACCGGGCGGGACCGGGCGAGACCCGAGCGGGACCGGGCGAGACCGGGCGAGACCCGGGCAGGACCGGGCAGGACCCGGGCAGGACCCGGGCAGGACCCGGGCAGGACCCGGGCAGGACCCGGGCAGGACCCGGGCAGGACCCGGCGGGACCCGGCGGGACCCGGCGGGACCGGACAAGGCGGGGCGGCGCGTACGGTTCTCGCCGGGATCCTGGCGGTCGGTCCTCGCGCCGGGATTCCGGCTGTGGTCTCCGAGCTCCCTACTTCACCCCTGCGGCCCTGTCCCCCGGGCTTCCGCCGCCCCCGGGCCCACGTCGACCGCGGACAGCGGAAGCGTCGGGTGCGTCAGGGCGGCCTCGGCGGCGGCACGCAGCGGGAGCGGCAGCCGACCGCACCGTTCGGCGAGGGCGGTGGCGCCGTGTCTGTCGGCGCCGACGCGGTCCCCGACGAGGGTGCGCAGCAGGCGCAGCGCGTCGCCGGGCGGCAGCGGGCCGAGCCCGATGCGGTGCGCCCCGTGCCGGACGACCAGGTCCGCGAGACGGCCCCGGCCGGTGGCGAGCACGGGGCAGCGCGGGGTGCCGGGAAGCAGCGGCCGTAGCTGGTCCGCCGACGCGATGTCGTCCAGCACCACCAGCATGCGGCGCCCGGCAAGCAGGGTGCGGTAGCGGGCGGCCCGCTCGTCCGGTGCCTGGGGTATGTCGTTGCCTGGTACGCCGAGGGCGCGCAGGAAGGCGGCGAGTATGTCGGTGGTGGCCGGGCCTGCGCCGGGTGCGGAGCCGCGCAGGTCGGCGTAGAGCTGGCCGTCGGGGAAGGCGTCGCGTACCCGGTGGCCCCAGTGCACGGCCAGCGCGGTCTTGCCGACTCCGGCGGGGCCGCACAGGAGACATATCGCGGTGGCGGCGGCCAAGTGGTCGTCCAGTGCCAGCAGTTCGGTGGCACGGCCCGTGAACGCGGGTACGTCGGGCAGCAGTTGGGCGGGCACCGCCTTGCGGACCGGGGCCGGCGGCGGTTGGGGCGGCAGGTCGGCCAGCGCCGTGACGACCAGGCGCCGGGTGTACGCCCGTCCGGCGCGCCCTGCCTCCAGGTTGCGGATCGTGCGCACCGACACGGCGGCCCGCGCGGCGAGTTCCTCCTGGGTCATCAGGGCAGCCGTGCGGCGCGACCGGACCCACAAGCCGAATTCCTCGTCGCGTAACACAGATTCCCCGGCGTCGAACAGCACCCCGCCACCTCCCCGGAATCTCCCCGAAATCTCCCCCGGTCTGGTCTTGATCGTACGGACAAGAACCCCTTCCGCGCGCCTGGTTGGGGCGGGGCGCCGGTGGTCTGCCAGGCCTTTGTCAGGCCTTTGCCGTTCAGTTGATCACCGACGGGCTTCCAGACCGCCTCTCCCGCGCGACAACCCTGGTTCGGATGGGTGACCAGGCCATACGTCCGCCCGAGGTCAACCTGCTTGCCGGTACTCGTCGATGGGGTCACCGAGTAGTCGGGTGCGACGGATGCGGCCGGCGAGCAGGATCACCGGGGCCGGCTGGCCGGCCTCTCCGGACCGACTGACTCCGCGCGTCGTGCAGTGCACGGGACCGATCAATAAGGTGCATGCGGCAGGGGGGATACCGGCGTCCCACGGTAGTGGTGTCGGTCACGGCGCGCACGAGCTCGTCGGCGGCGCCGGCCTGCCGGTAGACCGTGGCCACCGAGTTCAGGCTGATCGCTGAATCGGCTGGAGGAGCCACGCAGGCAGCCATAAGAGAGCATCTTCAGCCCGGCAGGACGTCCGCCGGACAAGGCGTTCCGGGCGTTCCCGCCCGATCGGATGCTGTTGATGCCGCAGTCGTTGGACGACTGGCTGCCCAGGGCGCATCTGACGCGGTTCGTCGCCGAGCCGGTCGACGAGGTGCTGGACCTGACGGCGATCCGCCCGCCGCGCGGCCAATGACCTCGTCCGCATCGAGGCGGACCGACGCGCGGAGGACACGTCCGGACGGGCCGGACGGGTTCCTGGTTGCCGCTCGCGTTACGGCTCACGCACCCGGGCGCACACCGGCTGACGATGAGGGGGCGTCGTAGAGGGGTCGTCGCCGGCAGGCGCGAGGCTGGGCCAACCAGCCCATACCGGAGAAGACGCTTGGCCCTGACCCGGTGTCGGCGAAGATCGAGGGAGCCTCGGCTCCGGCGGGGGCCACCCGCCGGAGTTCGATGCAGAGGCCTACCGGGATCGGCACACGGTTGGGTGCGATGTCCGGCGCCTCACATGCACTGCGCAAGGGCCAACAGGGGCCACAAGAGGCCGGACCGCCACTGGACGACCATCCGCGCCGCGGCCATCAAAGAGAGGCCGCGAGTGACGCCTTCGGTACTCGCTCAGCAGGTCCCCGCCCGGCTGTAGGTGCCGAGTTGTTCGAGCGTGGTGTTGTTCGACTCATACGCGTCGAAGACTCCCGGCGTCCCGCTGTACTTCAGCAGTGACTCGTCATTGGCGTGCAGGGACTGGGAGGTGTAGTTCACGCTCCCCGTCCAGATGATCTGCTGCACGGAACCCAGGTAACCAGCGCTTACCAGAAGGTACTTCGAGTGCACCATGGCGGCGGGCGGGGCCGTTTTGTCGAACCGGTAGACGGCCACACCGTTGTGCGGACCGCAGGCACTGAGCGCGTTGATCGCGCTGTCGTCGGACGTGCCCTGGTCGGTGTAGACGGCGTGCACGGTGCACCCGGCGTCATCGAGGCTCTTCAACTTCTGAGCGACGGACACGTCCTTGATGTCGTACATGGCCATGTGCACGCTGCCCCCGCCCGAGCAGTCGATATTGCCGAGAATGTCGAGGAGGACGTTCTTGCTGGTGTCCTGCTGCGGGAAGAAGTACGCCTTCGCGCTGGTGCCGGTGGTGGCGTTGGAGCCTGTCACCGTCGTGTAGTCGACACTTGACGCCGCATCGGACATCTGGGCCGCCTTGATCGCCGTGAAGCGGTCGATGTAGGCCTGGTAGATGTCGGGCTGGTCAACCAAAGTCAGTGCGTTGTTCCAGGCGTTGATGCCGCCGTTCACACCCGAGGTCGTAGAGATCATGTTGGCCGACGACTGCACCACCACGTTGGAGCTGCCGGACGTGCTGGTGAACAGATAGAACTTGTCATGGTTGATGATGTCGTCGGCGGTGTCGTGTTCGATGCAGCCGCCATGACACAGCAGAACGTACGAGCCCGCGGCGGGGTCGTCCCCCAGCACATTCTTCAGGTCGGCGGTCGTCTTCTGGATGTTGGAGGTCGGCGCGTAGTCATCGGCGACGATCTTGACGTTGACTCCGCGCTGGTAGGCACTCACCAGGGCGTCGTAGTACGCCTGGGAGTTGAACGCGTAGATGGAGATACGGATGGTCGCGCCCGTCGGAGTCCCATTGATCAGACCCGTCAGGTAGTTCTGCAGCGCGTATTTGTCCGTCGCGTCGTTCGGATTATTGAAGACGGCATTATTGGACAGGCCGGCCGCGTGACTCGGTGTTCCGAAACCGAGAGTGGCTCCCAGGGATATCACCAGGGCCAGGACCAGACGCGAAAAGCGAACTCGCACAATTCTATACAAAGCATATACCTTTACAGGCGGACCGGAAGCGGGCATTTGTTTCATTTATGGACATGCGAAAATGATTGGACACGCCATAGCGGCACGAGCATAGCGATCTTTCAGCGGTCGACCAGAACCGGGGAGGGGCAGCTCCCGACGACCCGCGGAACGACGCCGCACGCCCGCCGGACAGAGGTCCTTCGCGACGTTCGCCGCCGACGGCAAGACGCGCCAATCACGGTCACATGGTTGAGACTTGACCGAAATACACCCTTGTAGCCGTTCGGTACCGTTGGATACGTTGCGCCCTCCAGCGATCAAGGAAGCGGGAGGGGAACGCGTAACCGGGTCTACTCTCCGGCGGAAGCGGCTGTTCTGCCTTTTCCGCTCGAACGGGCGTGCCGTCGAATGACGACGGACGGGTAAGCGGCGACATATCCGGCGGCGAGGCAGCGACCTTGCCCGAAGGTACGGCAGCGGCTCACACAACGGCGCTCATAAATGAAGTACGTCCGTCGTGGGCGATTACTGAGCACTATCAGCGGCGCCGCTCCAGGGCGAGAATGACTGCGACAATTGATTCGGACTGCACCCGGGCTCCGAGGGAGATCGGCCAGGATTTCAGACAGCATCTGAGAACGTGCTGCTGCGGTCCCCTTATGGAAGGAATTCTTGAGGTAGTCGGGCCTCCTATCGGCAGATCTCGAACGCGGTCTGCATCCGTCCGACATGACGGACGAAACGCCGAGCCGAGCGCGCGGCTCCCGGTGATCATGAGGTGGTCGAGTCCCTCATCACCACGGCGGGACCGTGCCCGCCACGCGTCCTCGCCCGTCCCGTCTCTGGGCCAAGTCACCAACGCCTTACCGGCCGCACCAGATGAGCTCCCCGGCCTGCCGACACGCCTGGCACATCAAGGAGCACTCCCCCGCCGGCCAATCCGAACGGACCTCGCTGCGGCCAGGGCCGGGCGCCGTGAGGAGGCCGTCGCGGAAGTCGTGGCGCTGCCGACGTGGGACCCCTCTTCGGCGTTCAGGACGTGTCGGTGGGACAAGGGCTGGTCAGGCGCTGTCGGGCCACGAGAATCCGAGTTCCTCTGCGCGCTCACGGCTGCCGCCGCACACCTGCGCGTAGGACTTCGGATCCTCTTCAGCCAGCCGGCGCAAGGCGGCTGTGGCCTGTGCCTCGGGCGAGGTGCCGTCGTCCGGGATGACCCAGCGGAACTGGAGGGGACTGTCGGCTCGTTCCGGACTGCCAGACGCCAGCCCCGGCACGTACCAGAACGTCACCACGGCGGTGTCGGGGTCGTCGAAGCCGCTGCTGATCCAACCTCGACCCGCATCCCATCGGCTCAACAAATCCGGCTCCTCGATCAACCCCGCCTTGATCAGGCGGGCGATGGTGCGGGCCCGCCAGGACCAGGTGCAGTCAGTCTCTGCCCTGGCGATCTCCGCGTGATAGGCGGAGGCGTCGAACCGGTAGGCGGGCGGCTCCGGTGCCGGCTCGCGGGAGCCCGGCATGGTTTGCCGCCACTTCTCCCACACCACCTGGTCCGCATCTCGCCGGATGGTGACGTAGAGCGCTCCACAGCACCCCTCAGTGCAGTCGGCCTCCGCGAGTTGCACCTCGCGAGGCTCCGCCCCGGCCCTCAGCCGCCCCTCGTCCAGCAGGTACTCGGGGCTGTGGGCGGGCCCGCGGCCGAACACTGTCGGAACCACCGGACGGCCATGGATGAGCACACGTGCCTCGACCGGTTCCCGGTACGCGGGGTCGCCGACCACCACCTCGATGCGGAATTCGTCGGGCATGGCTGGGCGCTTGAACGGCTGCCGTCCGGTGCGGCGGATCCAGCCGGCTCGTGGCCGCTGGTCCGCCTCGTCCCCGGTGGCGCCGGCCGCCGCCCATCGAGGCTCGGCCAGCAGCCGCCCGAGCGAGTCCAGCAGTGCCGCGCGCCGCTCAGGCGGCCAGTCCAGCAGCACGCCGGTGCCGCTGCTCAGGTCCAGGGCCAGCGACAGCAGCATGGCAGCGTTGTCGAGGGTGGGCGGCAGCAGACCGGCGCGGCTGACGACTCTGTCGTACACCCGGAGCGCGTCGCGGTAGGCGAGGAGGTCGGTCGGGTCGTCACGTGAGCACCCCATCCGGACGAGCAGCCTGCCCGCGTGGGTGAGCAGGTCGGTGTCTGAGGGGTGGTGGTCGAGGAGGTCGGGCAATTGGGAAGCCTCCGCGATCCGACGGGCGACCGCGCTGCTGACGAAGCGGGGCGAGGCAGGAAGTGCGACCAGCTCCGGGAGGACGGCCTGCCTGTTATCTGTCCATAGGGCGTGGACGAGTGGCTGTAGCTCGTCACAGCGGGCGTGGACCGCGAGTCACACGACGGCCGCGGATTGACGATCCAGGATCTCGAGCGCGTTGACCGCCGGACCGGTGAGAACTCGGAACACGCCGAGAACGGTGAGATACGGGACGTCCTCGGACTCGCCCAGGCGGCCCAACAGGGCGATGCCTGCGGTGACGGCGGGCGCGGTCGTACCGGTCCGGATCAGCCCGCGTCCCAGGGCGCGGGCCACATCCACCTGCTCGACCGGCAGTGGCAGCCCAGCGACGATGGACGTGATCAGGTGCTTGTGGCGATCCTGAATGCCGAGCCGTTCGAAGCGGCGATGCAAGGTGACGGGGTCGACCGGGAGTGGGCTGAACGCTTCCCGGACGGCACGTTTCGCCTCTTCCCGAGAGAGCGGATCCTCGCCCGTAGCGGTCTTCCGAGGGAGGGAGTAACCACGCCGGGGCGGGACTCCATCGGGGGACTCGCGCAGCAGACGCAGGGCGTGGTCGTACAGAGCGGTCCGGGGAGTGAGCGCGTTGCGCTCTTCCTGGACGCTCACCGGGTGAAGTGGGACTCGATTCCGTAGGTCATGTGCGCAGCTTGCCAGCCGGTCAGCGGCATGTCGAAGGAATTGATGGGGCAGCGGCAGATTCCGAGACCCAACAAACCGTCTCGTCCCCCTGCACCGCGTTGCCGTCCCGATGATGGGCCTCCGAGCTCTGCCAGATTTCGCGCAGCTTGTCGCAGGCTCGCGAGCCGGCAGACGTCGCAGAGATTGCCGCCGGCTGTGGACTGCGGGCATTGGACAGCTGACGGTGGGTACGGGCCGGTGTCGTAGATCTGTGAGGCTTCGCCGGGTGATGGTGGCACCGCAGGTCGTAACACGGTGGTCTCCCGCAAGTCCGTTACCACGACCGCCCGGCCATCGGTGGTCAGCCGAATACCAGCAGTGCGAGCGCCAGCGCCGTATTGACGACGAGCACGGGAGGCTGACGGGCCTGCCCCTGTCTTCGGGAGCGCTTTGCCCGGTCGGCCGCAGCGCGGGATCGGCCCGCAGGGCGCGGATGCCGTCCACCGCCCGCAGGCCTCCGGTCTGTGGCGAAACCGCGATCATGAACGGCCGTGGGTGATGTGCTCCTCCAGTACCTGCGGTTCCACCTGGTCGAAGGTGTCGTGATCGAAAACGCCTTGCCCGATGGCGAATTGGTGGCTGTGCGGGCACGTACGGCTGCGGAGCGGGCCGCGTGCCCGGCGTGCGGAACGCTGTCGGCTCGGGCGCACAGCCGGTACGTACGTCGGCTCGCCGACAGCGCGGTCGGCGGACGCCCGTTGCTGATCGGGTTACAGGTGCGACGTTCCGCCACGGTCAATGTTCTTGCGGGCAGGCGACGTTCGCCGAACAGGCCGACGGGCTGAGCCTTCCGCACGGCAGGCGGAGCGCCGGCTGCGGACAGCGCTGGACCGCCGTGCTGTGATGCCGACCGGCCCGGCCGGCGCCCGCCTGGCCCACGCTCCGGCGGCCGAGCCGACGCGACTGCGACGGCGGGCCGCTGCCTGCTCAGCCGACCTGTC
This sequence comes from Streptomyces sp. NPDC005784, assembly GCF_042871525.1. Classification (NCBI taxonomy): domain Bacteria; kingdom Bacillati; phylum Actinomycetota; class Actinomycetes; order Kitasatosporales; family Streptomycetaceae; genus Streptomyces; species Streptomyces sp. NPDC005784. The sequence continues at coordinate 65,024 of NZ_JBIAIQ010000034.1, read as the reverse complement.
GGCGGATGCCCTCGGGTGGCCCGCTCTTCCACGCGGCGGGCACGCCGGGACCCAGAGCATGGAACCATTTGAGCGCCAGGCACACTCTGCGTGTAGTAGTCCCTTTCACCGGAGGATGGCCCACGCATGATCACGCTCACCAAGGAAGACGGCCCCGCCGACCTGGACGGAGTAACTCACCTGTCCATCGGGGTGTCGTGGGACCCCACGGCCGGCAGCAGCGGAGGAGTCATGGGCAAGCTCCGCCTCAAGTCCGGCACCGACCTCGACCTGATCGCCGTCGCCATGCACGGCACGGACCCGGTGCGCTTGGCCGGCCTCGATTCCCTCGACCCCATGGGCAACGGCTCCCTGATACACAGCGGTGACAACCAGTCCGGACACGGCGACGGCGACGATGAAACCGTCTCGGTGGAGTTCGCACGCATCCCTGCCCACATCACGTCGATCGTGTTCGTTGCCGCCGCCTTCAAGAAGGGAAGCTCCTTCCAGAAGGCACGCAACATCAGCTTCAGGGTCTACGACGCAACCGGCGGCAGCACCCAGCAAGTCGCGGACATCTGGCCCAGCCTGCTGAGCCAGGACAACGGCTGCGCCGTGGCCAAGGCCGTGCGGGTCGGCGGTGCCTGGAAGCTCGAAGTGATCAATGTGACGGGAAAGATCAAGCAGGGTGACGAACAGGCCCTGATGCGCTTCGCTCTGAGCAAGTAGACCTGCAACTCAGGCGGGTACCCAACCGGAGCTCGCGTCTGAGGCAATGGTCCGTACTGCTGGCTGTCGCCGGCCTGCGACGTCGGCGACAGCCCGAAGAGACACCTCGAGGACGGCGTCGCTCTGCCGGGCCGGGCAGCCCCCTTGGCATCCTGCTCCGATGGGTGCACTCGGCCCGCTCGCTCGGTCAGGAAGCGCTCCAGTCCCTGAGCCGGCGGCCGATCAGGCCCACACCCTTTGCGCCAGAGGCGGCATCCCGGACCAAGGAGACTGCCTCCTTGGGCGGGCAATCGAGCCGGCGTCCGTTCAAGGCCAGGTACGCCTCCGCGGAGTGCCAGGCGAAGGCCTCGTTCGAGTGCTCCAGACACGGCAGCTTCACCAGCGTCTGCAGCAGAGCAGCTGCCTTGAGGTACAGGGAACCGTAGATGTCGCGCTCCATGGCCCGGGCGTTGACCCGGGCGACTGCCGCGTAGAGCGGGCCGTAGTCGTCGACCTGTGGATCACCGGCCATCAGCTCGGCCGCGTGCAGCAAGAAGGTCACATCCAGCGGGTGGAGCGGTTCGTTCTGAGTCACGCTGCGTGGCCCCGCTCCTGCTGCTCCTCGAGATCACGCCGGGCTTCCCGCTCTGCGGCGCGCTGCTCCGCGTCGGGATCGACAGTGCCGGTCTCCTCGGCAAACGCGTCGCCGCTGCGGGACATCGACTCCCTGAACGCGTCGAGGAAGCGCCCTTCGACGGCAGTGGCGCGAGCGTAGGCAGCGGACAGGATGTACTCCTGAAGGCTGACGCCCTCCTGCCTCGCGGCAGCCTCGATCGCGTCGCGCTGAGACGGATCGGGAAAACGCAGGTTCATGGCCTTGGGAGTCTTGGACTGCGACATGGTACCGATGGTACCGCCGGTACCACATGCCGGGCCAGTGCCATGGCAGCAGCAGCACCCGCTGCGGTGGACAGCCTGTGGTAGCTGGAGCACCCGCTGCGGTGGACAGCCTGTGGTAGCTGCAGCGCGGGCCGCACGGCGACCGGCTCCCCGCTCCCGGATGCCGGCGGACCGAGATCGACCTTCTCGTCGTCGTCCGCACCCAGGCCAATGGTCTACCGGCGCCAAGGACACGTCCGGGTGCGGACATCACTTCTTCCATCCCGTCGGCACGGAACAGAAACCGCTCGGCCCATGCCGTCCTAATGTCCCGAGGAGTCCTCGCGCTGTCCCGAGGGGTCCTCGAGCGAGGCGGCTCGGCCACGGAGTGCGACGAGGGCCAGCAATGCCGAGAACAGTGCGGCCGAGCCGCAGACCACGAAGCCGATCGAATAGCCGTGGCCGAGGGCATCCAGGGCGAGCGGGTGCAGGTCGGCCAATTTGGGGGACGCGGCCGAGGCGCCGTTCACCGCGAGGGGGCCACCCTCTTCCAGTACGGCCGTGCCCGCGCCCTTGAGCGCCCCAGGCAGGGTGGACTCGTGCAGAGAGCTCGCGAAGTCGCTCGCCGCGCGGCTGAGGGCCACCGCGCCGATGACAGCCGGACCGAGGGTGAAGCCGAAATCGCGCAGCAGGTTGGTGGTGGCGCTCGCCATGCCGGCCAGGCGCACCGGCACGGTGTTGACGGCGGTCGCAGTGATCGACGAGACGGTGATCGCGAAGCCCAGGCCGACCAGGCCGAGTGGCAGAATGAGCGAGGTGAACGCGCTGTCGGTGATCGGCAGCGTGGCCGCCCAGTAGTCGCCGGCCGCAATCAGCAGCAGCCCACCGCTCAGCAGCAACCCTGGCGCCACCGCCCGTAGCAGCCGCTCGGTCAGCGGCAGCATCACCAGCGCAATGCCGTTGAGCAGGACGAATGCCAGGCCCGTTCGCATCGGTGCTTGGTCCTGCACCGGGCCGAGGCGGATGCTGACGGAGTAGGCGGTGCCCAGGAAGGCGAACATCCCCACCACGGCCACGGCAGAGGCGACCGCGAAGGCACGGTTGCGGAACAGGTCGAGCCGCAGCAGCGGCGACTTGGCGCGCAGCTCGGCCAGGACGAAGGCAGCGAGGAACACGGCCGCCAGCACGAAGGCAATGACGATGGAGGGCGAGGCCCAGCCGTCCGTGGGGCCCTGGATGATGGCGTAGAGCAGGGAGAACAGGCCCAGCCCTATGGTCAGTTGGCCGGCAATGTCGAGTGAACGTCCCTCGGGAGCACTGGAGTTGACGGCGAACCGAGCGCTGATGACGGCACTCGCCGCGGCGACGGTGGCGACGACGACGAAGGACCAGCGCCACGAGCCGTAGGTTGCGGTGACGCCGCCGAGCAGCGGGGCGAGGAACCCGCCGGTGGACAACAGGGCCGCCCACATGGCGATGACCCGGGCGCGCTGTGCGGGCGAGGTGGTCCCGGCGGCCAGGATGGCGAGCGAGGTCGGGAAGAGGGCGGCGGCGCCCAGGCCGGCCAGGGCCTGTCCGGCCCAGAGTTGGTGGACGCCGGAGGCGGTGGCGCTGACCACTTCTCCTGCGGCGAGCAATGCGGCGCCGCCGACCAGCAGGCGCTTTCGGCCGAAGAGGTCACCGAGCAGGCCGAAGGTCAGCTCCAGTACGGCGACCGGGAGCAGGAAGGCGTCGGAGATCCAGGTGAGCTGTGAGCCGACGGGGTGCAGGTCTGACTGGAACAACCCGTTGAGGGTGGCCGGTATGGCCAGGCCGATCTGGGCGAGGCAGACGGCGAGGAGACCGGCGACCAGGGTGCCTGTGGTCAGGCCGGGACCGGTGGCGGTTCTGACGGAGGTTTCGGTCGTCGTTGACACGGCGGGCTCCTGAGGGGAGGGGATCTCGGGGTGCAAAGGCAACGGACTGGCGGTCAGCGGGTGCCGGTCTGACGGCTCGGCCGGTAGTCGGTGAAGGCGGCGCCCCCGAGGTTCAACTCGGCGGCGCTGTGCTGGAGTTCATCAGCGGTGGCCGCGTCGTCCCAGTGCCCGGCAGCCAGCCGGTGTTCTACGGCGTGGAGGCCGGCGATCACTTCTGCGGTGGTGAAGTTGCAGTGGCCCTGCCGGGCGACGTAGGCCTGGCGCAGCCGTGCGGAGTCACCGGCCGTGCGCACCCGCTCGGCGAAGGCCGACTCCTGCTCGACGGGAACGAGTTGGTCTGCGGTGGTGTGGATGTCCAGAAGCGGCACAGCCACACCCTGCCCGGCGGTGGAGGTCCGCTTCAGATGAGCCACCGCGGCCGGGTCGGCCGTGATGTCCGCACCGCGGGTGAGCCGGTTCAGGTCGGTGCGCAGGTTGAGCACGGCCTCGCGGTAGAGCGCTGCGACCTGCTTGGCATGGGTGGACTTGTGCAGCAGCCCCGCGTAGTCGACGCCCGTGTTCCACGACGTGTTGCCACCCGCAGACTGCTCCACCGACCAGCGCGCCGGGACGATGAAGCGGAGCAGGCCTTGGGCGAGCCATGCGTACTGCTGCTGCTCCTGACCCGCGAAGTCATGACGCGCGGGCGGCTGTTGACCGGGGGCCCAGTCGGCCAGGTTGAGGTAGGCGGCCGCCAGTGCGATCCGGGCGCGCCCTGCCGGGGTCTGCTGCGCCGTCTCCACCGCCTTCGAGAGCCGGTCGGCGAGAGCGGCGGCGTCGGCCTGGCCGCCGAGGTTCACGAGGTTGTCGGCGTCGGCCGGGTCGAAGAACGTGGCCAGGGTGTACTCGGCGTCCAATTGGTAGTTGTCCAGGTCGACGCCGCCCGCGACCAGGCCGCACAGGCCGAGCGAGCCGTTGACGCGTCCCGCACCGTCCCGGGCGATCTGGGCGTTGATCAGGCCGCCCATGGACTGGCCCACGGAGATGACCCGGGTCGGGGTGCCGACCTGCCCGCGAAAGGCGGCGAGCGCGCCGAACTGGTCCCGCTCTGCCGAGTCGAGCGCCCACATCGAGCCGTGCGGGTCGTAGGAGGAGCCGGCGAGGGCGTAGCCGGCGTCCAGCAGCGCCTCCTGCGCGGCGGCCGACGGGGCGTCGGAGGCGGCGGTCGGTCCGAAGCCGTGGCTGAACAGCAGCAGGGTGCCGTTCCACTGCGCGGGTATGTCCGCGATCCAGGTGGCGCCGTCGGACAGCGTGCCGGAGTGGTGTTCGGCGGTCGCGGCTTGGGCGCCTGTCGCCGACCCGAGCAGGGCGGTGGCGAGGGCGGTCGTGCAGGCGGCGAGGGTCGAAAGACGGGGTCGGGGCATGACGGCGGCTCCGCAAGTCGAATCGGGGGAGCAAGCTGAGCGCTGCGAATGTAGGGCTCTTTTTTGATCGCCGTCAATAGACTGCCCAATAATGCGGCAGACAGGTCCGCGAGGCCGTTCCGCACAGGCAGGTGCCCGAGACCCCGGGAGCGGGTCAGCCCAGGGGCAGAGTGTCGAGCAAGTCCGCGGCGGCTCGCGACGCCGAGCGCTCCCAGCGGCTGGCCAGACCGCGGAAGACGGTCTCCGCCCGGGCGGCGGGCCAGTCCGCCGGAAGGTGCTCGGCGGGCAGATGCGGATCGCGCCGCACCAGGTCCAGCCAGTCAGTGTGCAGCAGGAGCTGACCTGCCAGTTCGTCGCCGGAGGCCGCTGCGGGCAGCGGGTCGGTGCGGTCCCAGCGCTCCAGGAACACCCGATACCGTGCGCCGATGGCAGGCACGTCGAACGCCTGCTCCAGCACTTCACGGACGTCGGTCGGTGATTCCACTTCTGCCCGGAACACCCTCAGATACGGCTCCAGGCCCAGACCCGCCACCATCTCGCGGACCTCGACACGCGTCGGGGCCACCCACAGACCGTTCTGCAGCGGCCCGAAGCCCGCCCAGATCAGACGGGAGCGCAGATCGTGCCGCTCACGGCTCCACGCCTCGGGCAGCGAGAAGCCCACCATCGTCCACCGGCCGTCCCAGTCCCGATTGACCGCGCCGGTGCGCCAGATTCGGTCCCTGCCGTCCGTCAGCACCTGGACGGCGTGCGGCGTCAGCCCGAAATAGGTCTTGCGGCCCTGGCGACGACGCTCCAGCAAACCCCGTTTGACCATCCGGTTCAGCGTCGTCCGCACAGCATCCTCAGAACTGCCCGCCCTTCCCAGGGCGGCGATCACGCTGCCCGAGGACACGGCGACGGACCGACCCAGCACATGCGCGCCGAAGAAGGTCAGCATCAGGGACTGGGTACGCGGCTCGGGACCGCTCCCGGCCGTGGTTTCGGCCGCGACATCGACACTGGTCACCGCCATAGCGTAGGCCCGGGGTGAACGTGCGCCGTCCCGGCTCCAAGAAATGTGTCACTTCTGTGACTGCAATTAGTAAACAGTTCAATATCGCTTTACCAGAGCGCGGGGATGGAAGATTCAGCGATGACCCTGGGCCCACAGCATGAGTGGCTCATTGGGCCTGCTCGTGCCCGGTGAACATGCCGATCAGCCCTTGGGGTGTGTTGTCGCCGAAGAGGAGTTCGTGGAGTTGGGCGCCGTCGCGCGCGGCGGCGGCGCTGCGTGGGAACAGGGCCTGCTCGTATTCCGCGAGCGCGGCCTCGACGTCATCGGGGTGCGCAACGATGGCCTTGCCGAGTTCGGCGCCGTCGTACATGGCCAGGTTGGCGCCTTCGCCGTTCGGGGCCGAGAGGTGGGCGGCGTCACCGAGCAGCGTCGCCCCCGGCACCCGATCCCACCGGTGCTCGACGGGCAGGCCGCTGAGGGTACGCAGGACCGGTGCGGTGTCGGCATCGGTGATCAGCGAGGTGAGTTCCGGCGCCCAGCCGTCGAACTCCTGCGCGATCCGGGCGGCGGCCGCGGCGGGATCGGTGAAGTCGATCGCGGCGAACCAGTCCTGCGGCTTGGAGAGCGCCACGTAGGTGTGGAGGGTCCCGCCGCTCTCCCGGTGGGCCTGGATCCCCTTTCCTGGCGCGAGCGCGAACAGTGACCCACCACCGACCGCTTTCGCGCATGCAGGGTGACGGGTGTCGCTGTCGAACAGGTAGGTCTCGACGAACGATCTGCCGATGTACTCGGGTGTCGCGTCGGACAGCAGCGGCCGGACCCGCGACCACGCGCCGTCCGCGCCGACCAGCAGGCTCGCGGCGACAGTGGTGCCGTCGGCGAAGGTCACCTCGTGGCGCCCCTGGCCGAGGGCACGGACGCCGCTGACCTTCCGCTCCCACCGGACGGTGCCGGCCGGAAGCGAGTCGAGCAGGATCCGTCGCAGTTCGCCGCGCAGCACTTCGGGGCGTCCACGCGTGCTGTCGTCGTCGAACAGGACGGTCCCGTCCGAGGTGAGGACCCGTGTCGCCTCGCGGCCTTCCAGGACGATGGCGCGGAACTCGTCCATCAGGTCTGCCGCCTGGAGAGCCGACTGGCCCGTGTCGTCGTGGATGTCGAGCATCCCGCCCTGCGAGCGCGCCGCCGGAGACGCCTCCGCCTCGTAGATCGTGGCCGGGATTCCGTGGACGTGCAGGACGCGGGCGAGCGTGAGGCCGCCGAGTCCGGCGCCGATGATCGTCACGGGAGTGGTCATGGTGCTTCCTTCCTGATCGCGGACCGCTGGGCAGAGGCTCACACCCGGCGGATCACACCTGGAACGCCGTTCCAGCAGATCCAGGGTGGAACGGCGTTCCATTCCTGTCAAGCTGGAACGACGTTCCAGAGTGTCTAGGATGGGGGGATGGCAACGCGAACGCGCCGGTCACAGCGGCGCACAGAGGCGCTCTCCCGGGGGCGCATCGTGGAGGCTGCCGTCGAGCTGCTCGACGCGGCCGGCGAGGGCGGCCTGACGTTCCGGGCGCTGGCCGAGCACCTCTCCACCGGGCCCGGGGCGATCTACTGGCATGTGGCGAACAAGGGCGAGCTGCTCGGCACCGCGACCGACGCCGTCGTGGCCGCCGCTCTGGTCATCGAGCCCGCCGAGTCTCCGGACTCGCCGCAGAACGAGATCCGCACCGTCGCACTCGGCCTGTTCGACGCGATCGACGAACACCCCTGGCTCGCCACTCAGCTCGCCGTGCAGCTCTCCCGCAGCCCATGGGGGTCGGTGACGCCTCGGATCTTCGAAAGCATCGGCCGACAGGTCCGTGCGCTGGGCGCGCCCGAGAGCAGCTGGTTCACGGCGACCTCGGCGCTCGTGCACTACATCCTCGGCGCGGCCGGCCAGAACGCCGCGAACGCCCGCACCCTCGGGACCGATACGGACCGCACCGAGTTCCTCGACGCCGTATCGAAGACATGGGAAGAGCTCGACCCCGACGACTACCCGTTCACCCGGGCCGTCGCGAACCACCTGCGCGACCACGACGACCGCGAGCAGTTCCTCGCCGGGCTGGATCTCGTCCTCACCGGGATCACCGCTCTCCACCTGTCCGGTGGGCAGGCGCACACCCCACCCTCCGCCTGACGCGGGCCCGCTCGTCAGGCGGTGCGGCGGCCGGTCAACCGGGAGAGGAGGGAGGCCGCGGCCGCCACCGACCGCTCCCCTGGCGAGCCGGCGCCAAGCAGTCGCGTACCGCGGTGAAACCGTAGTCGATCATGTCGCGGTCGTGGCGCCCGATCTCTTCCAGCGGTTCCTGCCCGCCGTCGGCCACCGTCGTCAGCTCGGCGCACAGTCGACCCGCGTCCTTGAGCGCGATGTTCGCAGCGGAACAACATCACCATCAAAGTCACGGCTTCGGGGCCTGGTTCGGTCGACTCCGTTCCGAGCCCGTGTCGCCGACACGGGCTGTGGTGTCACTCGGTACCGGCGGCGAAGTGGTCGGTGCCCAGCACGGTGAGCAGGGCGAGTTTCTCGTGGCTTTCCGTACCCGGGGTGGCCGTGAATATGAGAAGCGACTGGCCCTGGTCCGGCTCGAGCAGGAGCTGGCAGTAGAGGTCCAGCCGTCCGACCTGGGGATGGACGAATCGTTTCGTCTCGCTCCACCGCAGGCCCACCTCGTGGCGCTCCCACAATCGGGCGAACTCGTCGCTGGTGCGCAGCAGGACGTCCGCCAGGTCCGCCGCGAAGGAGCCGGGCCCGTCGCGGGTGACAGCCGCGCGCAGCTGCGCGACGTTGATCCGGCCGTTGTCGTCGTGCTCCTCGGGGTGGTAACGCTCACGGGCGGCCGGATCGGTGAACCATCGGTACGTCGCGCTGCGGGCGTTGCCGGTGTACTGGGTCTGGTCGCCGAGCAGTGCCACCGCGGACGGCGTCTGCAGCAGCGTCTCGCCCAGCGGGCCCATGACCTGCGCGGTGGCGTCGGCCAAGCCGTCCATGACCCGCATCAGCCCGGGGCTTACATGCTGAAGCCGCAGGTCGCGGCGGGCGGTGCGGTAGCCGGCGAGCAGGAACAGGTGATCGCGTTCGTCCGGGGTCAGCCGCAGGCCGCGGGCGATGGCCGCGATCATCTGCTCCGACGGTTGCGGCCCGTCGCCGCGTTCGAGCCGGGCGAAGTAGTCGGCGGACATGGTGCAAAGCTCCGCCACCTCCTCGCGGCGCAGGCCCGGAGCGCGCCGCCGCTGCCCGCGGCGCAACCCGACGTCCTCCGGTTGCAGTGCCGCACGCCGGGTGCGCAGGAAGGCGCCCAGGGACGAGCGGTCGAACGTACGGTCCATGGTCCCCATCGTTGGCCATCCGGCGCGGCTTAGCCACGACCTGCCAGTCAGTGGTTCCGTGTGTCCTTCCAGCACCCGTGGTGCTGCGAGTTCACTGGCGATGCGATGACCGATCGCCCCGAACCGCGAACCACGAACCACGGAGCCAAGGCCCATGACCAGTTGGACAGCGCGTGACCTCCCGAACCTGACCGGCCGTACGGTGGTGATAACCGGTGCCGGCCGTGGCCTCGGCCTGATCACGGCACGTGAGCTCGCTCGTGCCGGTGCCCGCGTCGTGCTGGGGGTACGCGACACCGGCAAGGCCCGCCTCGCCGTCGCCGGTCTGCCCGGCACCTTCGACGTCCGCCCCCTCGACGTGTCGGACCTGACCTCGGTGCGAGCCTTCGCCGACTCCTGGTCCGGGGACATCGACATCCTGATCAACAACGCCGGCGTGATGGACATCCCCGCCGCGCGTACCGCCGACGGCCTCGATCTGCAGACCGCCACCAACTACACCGGTCCCTTTCTGCTGACCACCTCGCTGCTTGAGCACATCACCGACCGCGTGGTGCACGTCACCAGCGAGCTGCACCGGCAGGGCCGGATCGAGCTGGACGACCTCGACTGGCGAACGCGCAGGCATCACGGGATGCGTGCCTACCAGGCGTCGAAGCTCGCCGTCGTCCTGTTCTCGCTGGAGCTCCAGCGCCGACTGACCGCCGACGGCAGCCCCGTACGCTCGGTACTCGCGAGCCCGGGCATCGCCCGCACCACGCTGGCGGCCCACTCCCGGTCGAACGTCGTCAACCGGCTCACGTTCCTCACGAACGACCCGGAGCGCGGAGCGCTGTCACTGCTCTACGCCGCGACCCAAGACCTCCCCGGCAACTCCTACATCGGGCCGGACGGCCCGGGCGGCCTCCGGGGCTCCCCCGCCGTCCGCCGACAGGGCAAGGCCGGCCTCGACTCCGTCATGGCCGGTCGGCTGTGGGACGCGACCAACGACGTCATCGGGTCGGTCGCCCGATGAGCTGCCTGGAGATCGCCCCATCCTCCCGCGTGGTGCTTCGCCGCCGTCGTCACCAGCGGCTTCAGGAAGCGTCGTTGCCCTGTTGCCCGATTCGACCCTGAAGGAGAAGCCGGCGACTCCGCCCGTTCCGGAGTACCGGCCAGGACATCGCCGGTCGGTACGGCGCCGGAGCCGGTCAGGCACCCGCGCCGCCGCGTTTGGCGACGCGGCCGACGACGGCCGTCTCGACACGGGTGATCCCCAGGCCGACCAAGTCGCGGGAGAGAAAGTCGTAGAGGGCTGTCAGGTCACAAAAGTACGCGGCCGCGTGAAGGTTCGAGGGTCCCGTGGTCGCGAACGCCCCGTGCACCGAAGGATGGTCGGCCAGCGCCTTCCCGGCGGCGGCCAGATGGTCGGGGGCCACGTGCAACAGGAGTTTGGCCTCGATGGGCAGCCCGAGAAGGCGCGTATCCACCTGAACCTGGGTGATCAGGCGGCCCTGTGCGGCCAGTTGGGCGATGCGTCGGCGGACGGTGGTCTCCGCGTGTCCGGTGCGCACGGCCAGCTCCGCAGCGGAGAGGCGCGCGTCGGGGGTGAGCGCGTCGATGAGGGACTGCTCCAGGGGATCGGTGTCGACGCCGTACGGGCCCGGGGATCCGGACGATGTCTGCACGGGGACCGGTTCGGCCGGGCTCAGGGCCGCGCGTTCAGGTGCCGTCAGGACGTTGTGACGCCATTCGGAGGTGAGCCGGAAGACGTGCAGCACCGTGGCGCTCTCCAAGGACGTGACCGCCTGGGTGGAGGGCAGTTGGCGGAAGACCAACGGATCGCGCGAACCCGGCTCGGTACGGGCGACCGCGAAGATCTCGTCACCCGAGGTACTGACGTCGATGAACGGGATGTCGTCGCGCGCGGCGAGCGCGGCCACGATCGTGTCCAGTCTTCCGCGCAGGACCCGGATGCGCAGGAACAGTGCCCCGGCTGAGCTTCCGTTGCGCGGCCGGGCGACAGGTGAGATCACCACACGCACGGTGCCGTCGGCCCTCAGCGCGTGCAGACGGCGGCGCACGGTGGCGGGGCTGAGACCCAGTACCTGGGCCGCCCGTTCCGCGGTGACACGGCCGTCGCACTGAAGAGCGGCCACCAGCCGCTGGTCCGTGAGGCTCAGTACGGAATCCGCCGATACGAGTGCCATGGAGACAAGTTTCGCTCATTCCGCCGCGCTGCGACGCCTGTCTCGGTAACCACGCCCGAGGATGGATGACATCCGCGCCACTCCTTTCCCGGACGCCGGCCGACGGACCCAAGCACAGGAACGCCGTCAAAGGAACGATCGAATCCACCACGGAGGCCGATATGCCCGCCCTCAAAGAACGGAAGAAACTGCGCTTCGCCAGCAGCGACACCACGTGCGCCGCCTGGCACTATCCAGGGACCAACGGCGGCTGCGTGATCATGGCCGGAGGAACCGCGGTGACGAAGGAGCCGGCCTCGGACCGCTTCGCACAGCGGTTCAACGACGCCGGCTTCGCCGTCCTGGCCTTCGACCACCGACGGTTCGGGGAGAGCGGGGGCATGCCGCGCCAGGTCGTCAGCTTCGAAGAACAACGCGCAGACTGGCAGGCCGCGATCGACTGCGCGGCGGAACTGCCCGACGTGGATCCGGACAAGATCTCGCTCTGGGGTTTCTCACTCGCCGGCGGCCACATCTTCCAAGTCGCGGCCGACAATCCGCGACTGGCCTCCGCCATCGCCCAGACACCGCTGGTCGACGGCCGCGCACTCGCCCCTCACGCGCTGCGCTCCATGACCCCGCTCGCCTTCCTACGGCTCTTTGGCCGAGGCATCGCGGACGCGCTCGGCAGCCTCCTCGGGCGGCCGCCGTTGCTCGTCCCCACCGCCGGAGTACGCGGCGCCGTCGCCTCGCTCACCACGCCCGACGCGATGGACGGGGACCGGGCCCTGGATCCCGACCACCGCTACGCGGACTGGGAGCAGACGGTCGCCGCGCGGATCGTGCTGCAGCTCGGCGGGTACCGGCCCGGCCGCCACGCCTCTCATATCCGGTGTCCCCTGCTGGTGGTCGTGTGCGACCAGGACCAGAGCACGCTTCCCGGCCCCGCCGTCCGTGCGGCCAACAACGCACCGGACGCCGAGGTACTCCACCTCACAGGCCGTCATTACGCCCCGTTCCTCGAGGCACACGAACAAGCCGTCGAGGCGGAGATCGCGTTCCTTGAGAAGCACCTGCGCTGACTGATCCCGGCGCGCGGCCGGCCCCGCCCGCACCACCGATCGTCAGGCTTGCTGACGGGCCCCTGGTGCGGGATTGCAGTTCCTCCCACGCCTCCTCACGCGCACGGGGAGGATCGCACGGCGAGCCTCGCCTCCCCTACCGATGCGCTACGACTCATCGTGCGAGGTCTCCGGTGGGCCAGACGATCTCAACCGAGATCCGCAGCCGTGCTCCTCAGCGGCATGACTGGCGACGTTCACCTGTACGAGGCTGGGGAGCTCGGGTCGTACGCCGGCACCCAGCGAACGCCGTCACACAATCCGGCACTTCGCTCGGTGACGGGACGTGAGCCGGCTGACCTGTCCGTAGTCCTGTGGATCACCTGCCTACGGTGTGGGCCGATCCTCGTTCGGGCCCACCCGCAAGCGTGAGTCCGTTGACCGCGGGTAGCGACCTGCGTCGGATGGATCGTCCGGGGTGCGTGGCGGTCCGGCTCGGGAGAGTCTGATGATCATGCGGCGCAAGGGTGATCGGGGCGAGGATCGGGACGACGTGGAGGCTGTTCTCGACGAGCTGTACACCACGGCGCCGCCCGACTTCGTGGGCCGTCGCGAGGAGTTGGCCGCGGCGGCCAGGACTGCCGGTCGCATGGAGGATGCCCGCCTCATCCGTGCCGCCCGTCGCCCCACGCTCGCGGCCTGGGCGTCGAATGTGCTGCTGCGCTCAGAGCCGGAGGAAGGCCGGCGCTTCCTGGAACTGGGGCAGGCACTGCGAGAGGCCTACAAAAGCCTCGACACCGACGCCGTCAAGACGTTGTCCGAGCAACGACGCCGGATCGTGGCCGCGATGTCCCGGCAGGCCGCACAGCTGGCTCGGACCGCCGGCCACCAGCTGTCGAACTCGGCGCAGAAGGAAGTCGAATCCACACTGCAGGCCGTACTCACCGACGAGACCGCAGCAGGCCAGTGGGGTGGCGGCCGTCTGAAGTCAGCCCTCAGCCCGCCGTCCGTCCTCCCGGGCGCCTCTCCCCCGGCGCCTGGCACAGGGCTCAAGCCTCCCCGGACGACACCTGAGTCAGCGTCATCGCAGACAGCGGTGAGGGAGGAACGTGCCGGTCGGCGTCGCCAGGAGCAGGAGCTCGCCCGGGCCCGGAAGGCGGCCGAGTCAGCCGGGCGGCGCCTGCGCGAGCAGCAGAGGGCGCAAACGGCCGCCGACACGGTGTTGCGGCGTGCCCGTGACCGGTATGGCAGAGCCCGGGATCAGTTGTATGCCGCCGAGCAGAAACTGAAGCAGGCACGGGAGCGACTGCACCGGGCCGACCTGGACCGGCAGGACGCCGAGGCGCGGCATGCGGCGGTCGCGGATGCCGTTGCCGCGGCCGAACGGTCTGCGCACGAGGCCGAACAGGAGGTGGAACTCCTCGGCGGATCCGCCGAATAGCAGGCCGTGACGGACGAGCGTCCGGGCGGATCTTCGCAACCGTCCCGGCATTTACAGAGCCCTCCTCCATGAGGCCGTGCCATCACCCCGGCGCAGACCGGGGTGACGACCGTCATACCCATGAGCTCTGCTGGGGCGATCCCGTCGGGGCCATGCGCAGAAGCCCTCCCCCGAGTCGGGCCGGACTCCCCGCCGATGCGACATGGTGCCGCCGCATCCGCGGGGACTCTGGTGATCTTCAGCCGCTCATGTGCGCCGCCGAGACGGCCTGCGCGGCGGACGCACGCCATCGGCACCGTCAGACGGTGGATTGAGCGCCGGGGAGTGCTTGGCCGAAGTCGATGTCGGAGTATCGGCGCTTGAGACCGGCGCCGGTTCCGCTGATCGTCGTCGATCCGCTGGTCACCGGTCCGGCCGCAGACCCTCGGGCCGTCCACAGCAGGCCATCGGAGTTCTCGCCGGGGGTGCCCACCATCACCTCCGCCTTGCCGTCCTTCGTGACGTCGACCAGATGCGTCGACGTGCCGAACAGGTCTCCGGTCTCGGCCGTTCCGGGCACGCCGCTGCTGTTCTGCGAATACGCGAGCGAGCCGACCGTGGTGAGGCCGGCGGCCGATCCTCGCAGCAGCGTCGCCTGTCCCGCGCCCTCGGTGGATCCCAGGGCCTCCCAGGGAGAGCCGACCAGGACGTCGGCGTACTTGTCGCCGTTGGTGTCACCGACGCTGAGTGACACCCCGAACTGGTCGCCGTCCTCACCGCTTCCGGGCACGCCCGCGGTGTCCTGGTGGATGATCTGCGGCTTCTGGTCGGCGGTGATGCCCTGGGGGCTTCCGTAGAGAACCTGGATCTCGCCGCCGCGGTGCGCGGGCGTGGCACCGGATGACAGTGACGCGTCGTACGGTGATCCGGTGACCAGGTCCCCGTAGCCGTCGCCATTGATGTCACCGATCTGGCCGGACAAGCCGTCAGCGAGCGGCAGTTCGGTGTAGGCGCCGCCGTGCCCCTCGGCGTAGACCGGTCCGCTCACGTCTCCGTCGGTCGGACCCGGCAACCAGAAACGTTCGGCCCTTCCATCTCCGTCGACATCCCCCATGACCACACCACGGTTGGTCCCGATCGCGTTCACGAAGGTCCTGCGGGCCGGGGCACCGGCGCGGGTGAACGGCCCTGTGTAGGAGGTGGCACCGCAGTCGCCGGTGACTCCGATGTCGGGAGCCCCGTCACCTGTGACGTCCCCGACGGCGAGGCCGGCCGCGAAGCCGCATCCTTCGTCGAGACCGGTCGGCGGTGAGATGGCCGCCCCGCTCTTGAGGCCGGTCGAGCTTCCCCACACCACGGTGAGTGAGCCGACGCCCCCCATGGTGCCCACGGACTCGTCCGGAGTCCCGATCAGCAGGTCGGCGTAGCCGTCGCGGTCGAGGTCCGCGGATGCGACGGCCGTGCCGAACCCGTCCCATTCCTCCGGTGCACCGGGTATGCCGGAGGTGGCTTGCGTGATGACCGTACGGCGGGAGGCCGACACCCCGTTGGCCGAGCCGTACAGCACGACGACCGCGCCCGCCGCGTCGACCGTGCCGTCGGCGGCTCCGGGAGCGCCGACGGCCACGTCCCGGTAGCCGTCACCGTTGAAGTCGTCCTGAACCGCGGCGGTGTTGGCGCCCCGGTAGGGCGCGGCCGCCGCTGCGGCCGTGGCCGGCAGCACGACGGCGGTCAGCGTGGCTGCCGTGCTGACGGCGATGGCGGAGGCCAGGAATCGAGAGGCGAAGCGGCCCGGGGTGCGGACGCAGGGGCGGGAGGACATGACGGCTCCGGGTTCAAGGAAGGGCGGGATGGAGTGGGGAAGCGTCACGGGCCGGTCACCACGTTTCCGAAGCCGGCGGCGCCGGCCGAGCCGAGACCCGCGCCGCCGGTGCCGACCGTGACGGAGCCGGCTGCGGTGATGGACGAGGCCGAGCCGCGCAGCGTCCACACGACGCCCACACCGCCGTTCTCACCGGGGGCGCCCACGACGAGGTCCGCGTAGCCGTCCTTGTTGAGGTCGAGGACACGCACGGCCGCGCCAAAGGCGTCGCCGGCCTCCGAACTGCCCGACACACCGGGGCTGTTCTGCGACCAGGTGCGGGCGTGGGCGGTGTCGAGCTGTCCGGTCGTACCGCGTACGACAGTGACGGCGCCGCTGCCGCCGTCCTCGCCCGGGGCGCCGATCACGAGGTCGGCGCGGCCGTCCTTGTCGGTGTCACCGATCGCGACCGAGGCACCGAAGCGGTCCTTCGCTTCGCCGGAACCGGGTACGCCCGCGGTGTCCTGCGTGATGGTCTGGACTCGGCTCGGGGAGCCCGAGTATCCGGCGTCGTAGTAGATGGTGATCTGACCGCCGAGGGAGGTCCCCGGGCTCTGCGACGGGTCTTCGGGGTTGCCGATGACGAGGTCGGGGGAACCGTTGCCGTTCAGGTCGCCCACTGCGGACGTGGTGCCGGCGGGCAGGTCGGCGCCCTCGAAGCCGGCCGGGTCGGCGAAGTACGTGTGCGGGTCGTCGCCGGTCCCGTCGTATCCCCAGCCTCCGTCCGACACGCCTCGGCCGTGGACTATCAGGCGGTCGTCGTCGGTGTTCGGCAGGTCGATCGGGGTCAGGGCGACGATGCCGTGAGCCGGGTTGAACCCGTAGCCATTGCCGGAGGTGCCGGACTGCGCTGACAGGTCGGCAGGCATCAAGGTGACCTCGGCGTCGTTGGCGCCGACCACGATCGACAGTTTGCCGTCGCTGACGGGGTTCAGACCGTTGTAGGTGCCCACGGCCAACGTCCGTCCGTACGCGTCGTGCGAGCCCGGCCACGGGTCGTCGACCGGTTTCGCCTTCGTCAGGCCGGAAGCGGTGCCGTAGACGACCGTGACCGAGCCACCCCCGACGTCCCCGTCGACCTCCTCGCCGGGAGAACCCACGACCAGATCGCTGTACCCGTCACGGTTGAGGTCGTGGACGACGACAGCCGCGCCGAAGCGGTCGCCCGCTTCGGCCGTTCCCGGGACGCCGGTGGAGTTCTGTGTCAGCACGGTGCGTCTGGTGGGATCGATACCGTGCGAGGTGCCGTACATGACGACCACTGCACCGGCCTTGGCATGGCCCGCCACTGTGGCGTCCGGGGCAGACAGGACGATGTCGCGGTAACCGTCCTTGTTCACATCGCCCGGCGTACCGACGGCGGCCTCGGCGCTCGCCGCGACGAGCGGGGTGAGCCCCGAGGCGAGCAGCGTTGCGGACATCAGCAGGGTGCGTTTGCGCACGAGCTTCTCCAGAGAGGGGATTTCGGGGTAAGAGGAGGCGTACCGAACCACTCGAGACCAATCCGGCATGGCCGCGTCAAGTTCGGCTCACACAAGACTCCTGAAGGGGCAGGAGGGTTGCACAGCGTCGGAGAGTTTCTGCGCAGAGGGGGGAGGCACCCTCATCGCGCTCGCCGGCAGACGACAACTGCGGGAGCCCGTCCTGCATGACGCGTCCGTCACGGCTGTACCCGGCACGAACGACGGGCGTGGGCGGTAACCGGTGGGTGTCGGCCGCCGCCCGGTCCGGTCAGTGCTTGTGGTGGGGCTGGTCGACTCGGCTCTTGGTGGAGATGACCGTCGGGTCGAGGTCCTTGAACTGCCTGGTGTAGGAGCTCACCGAGATTCCCCTCACGTTCTGGGATCTGGCCAACTGCTGGAACGAGGAGGTCCTGGACGCGGTGGTGAGGATCCGGATCGCGCTGCGCTGCAGGTCGCCCAGGCGCATCGTGTAGGCCTTGGCGGCGGGGTAGTTGCCGGTGAGGGTGACGGTGTAGGAGGTGACGGGGCTCGTGGTGTCTCCGGCGGTGGCGTGCTGCACGTTCGAGACCGTGATCGCAGCCTTCTGGGCGGCGGTCAGGGCGGTGGAGGCGAGGAGGTCCTGGACGGCCTGGTAGGCGTCGTCGACCGAGGCGTACTTCGGGTAGGTGGTGTAGGTCTGGTTGTTGATCGCGTCGATGGTGGTGGTGCCGGACAGCGGAGCCTTCGAGAGGTCGGTCGAGGAGTCCACGGTGGAGGTGATGCCGGCCTGGCCGCCGGCGGCCGGGGTGAGTCCGCCGAACTGGAAGGAGTAGCTGGTGACGCCGGTGCTTCTGACGGTCTTGGTGTAAGCGGGCAGGCCGTTGATGTCGACGGTCGGCGTGGCCTTGATGATCGCGTTGACGATGTCGGAGGGCCTGCCGCCGGGCTCGATGAGGTCATTGCCGGAGTACATGGTGTTGGTGGCGCCGTGAGCCCCGCCCCAGTCGGTCATCACGGTGCCCTTGAACCCCCACTCGCCGCGCAGCACATCGGTGAGCAGGTCGTAGTTGCCGGAGGCGTAGGTCCCGTTGACCTTGTTGTACGAGCTCATGACGGACATCGGCTGGGCGGCCTTGACGGCGATCTCGAAGCCCTTGAGCTCGATCTCGCGCAGGGCCCGCTCGCCTGCGACGTCGTTGCCGGAGTTGCGTGCGGTTTCCTGGTTGTTGCCGGCGAGGTGCTTGATGGTCACGCCGACGCCGGGGTTGCTCTGGACGCCCAGGGTGGTGGCGGCCGCGGTGAGTCCGGAGACGAGCGGGTCCTCCGAGTAGTACTCGAAGTTGCGGCCGTTGAGCGGGTCGCGGTGGATGTTCATGCCGGGTGCCAGCCACAGGGAGACACCGTAGACGTTCATCTCCTTGCCGACGGCGGTGCCGACCTGATCGACCAGGTCACGGTCCCAGGTCTGGGCCAGGAGGGTGCCGATGGGCCAGGCGGTGGCGTACTGGTATGTGGTGGGGGTGGTGGCAAGCTGCTGGGTCAGGCGTAGTCCCGCGGGCCCGTCGGACAGGGTCATGCTCGGGATGCCGAGGTCTTCGTGGGCGCCGGTCGTGTACCCGGCGGCACCGACAGCTGACGGGGTGGTGCCTGGCACGCTGGAGCCTTCCACGAGGTCGGCCAGCTGCCTCACCGAGAGTCCGGCGACGAACTGCTCGATCGAGGTCTTCTCTCTGGCGACGTCGTACAGCGTGCTGCCGGAGCTGGTGTGGACGTACGCGACCCTCTCGCCCGTCTTCGGCGTGTAGGGGGCGCCGGTGCCTTCCCAGTCGTTCTCATCGCGGTCGAGGTAGACGGCGGTGGAGGAGACCGTGTCCCCGTCGAGGGCGTGGTAGGGCGAGGAGGAGTCGGCGGTGACGTCCTGCTCGTAGGCGGAGGCCTTGTTCTGGGTGTGGAACGAGCTGGGGTCGAGGGTGATGCGCCGGGCGGCGGCGATCTCCCTCGTCTCGTCGGCGTAGGTGTAGAAGTCGGCCGGTGCGCTGGAGAGTTCGGTCGCGGGCTTCTGGTCGGCCAGTTCGTTGTGGTCCTGCTCGGTCACCACGTCCGTCGCCAGGTTCAGCTTGGCGGCGACATGGGTGTTGCGGGAGGAGTCGCCGACGCGGACCACGTAGTCGCCGGCGTCGAGGACCCACGCGGCCCGGGATTCACTGTAGGAGGCCAGGGAGGAGGTGTCGAAGCTGATCGTGACGGTCTGCGAGGCGCCGGGGGCAAGGTTGTCGGTCTTCGCGTAGCCGGCCAGCTGCTGGTAGGCCTTGTCGGCGCCGGTCTGCGGGGCGGAGACGTAGACCTGCACGGTCTCCTTGCCGCTGTAGCGGTGTCCGGTGTTGGTGACCTCGGCGGTGACCGTCACGTGCTGGGCGCTCGCGGTGACCTTCTGGGCCTGAATGCTGAAAGCGGTGTAGGAACCGCCGTAGCCGAAGGGGTAGTTGACGACGGATGCGGGGTCGTTCCTGTTGATCGAGCGGTAGAAGGAATCGAAGTAGCGGTAGCCGACGTAGATGCCCTCGCTGTATTCCTCGGTCGCCGAGTTGCCGTCGTTGTTCGCGAAGGTCGCGGAGGCCGGGTAGGCCGAATAGCTGGATGCCCAGGTGTCGGTGAGCTTCCCGGAGGGGGTGGCGGTGCCGTTGAGGACGTGGGCCAGGGCGTTGCCGCTCTCCTGACCGGCCTGGCTCATCAGCAGCATCGAGTCGAGAGCCCGGCCGCCGGAGGAGTCCCGCTCGGCGGCGTTGATCTGCTGGTAGAAGCCGGTGTCGATGATGCCGCCGGAGTTGATGACCACGACCACGCGCTGGTAGGTGCGGCCCAGCAGTTCGAGGTTGGCCCGCTCGGTGTCACCGAGGAGGTAGTCGCCCTTGCCGGAGGAACGGTCCGCGCCCTCACCGGAGTTGCGGGCAATGACGTAGATTGCGATGCCGGTCTTGGCGGTCGGCTTCACCGTGTCCGCGGTCAGCGGCTGTTCCACGGAGGCGTAGTCGATCGCCGGGCCGAAGAGGCTGCCCGAGGGGGTGCCGTACTTGGTGTCGTAGGCCCTCGTCATGGCGGACCAGTAGGCGTTGCCGGTGGTCACGCTGTAGCCGGCGTTCTCCAGGCCCTGGCGGGCGGTGATGGTGTACCGGTTGTTCACGTTGCCCGAGCCGGTGCCGCCCTTGACGGTCCGGTAGGCGCCGACGCCGTAGAGGGCGATGTTGCCGGAAGGCGCGATGGGGAGTGCCTGCTCGTGGTTCTCCAGCAGGACCATGCCCTGCTCGGCCGCCTTGCGGGACAGCGCGGCGTCGGCCTGCTCCAGCTCCACGGGCTGGGGGTCGGTGGCCTCCGCCTCAGCGGGAATCCACCCACCGAACATCAGCGTGGACGCCACGACCGAGGCTGCGGCGGCCACGATCACCGGTCTGGTCCGGGGGTGTCGCGGAAGGAAGGTCATCGACAGCGTCCTCTCTGGCCCAGTCCGGCTGAGAGCCGGACGCAAGAGGAGGTTATGGAGCACTTTTCAGTCCGTCAATGACTGAAAACCACTGCGATTCCTGGGTTTTGTTTCAAACCATCAAAACAATCCGCCAATGATTGGCGTAATGGAGGACGGTCACTATCATCGGCGCATGGATGTGACCTCCGATCGCTCCTCGCCACGCAACAGGACCCGAGAGGAGATCTTCCGCATCATGCAGGGCGGCGGGGCCCTCACCCGCGCGCACCTCGTCGAGGCCACCGGTCTGTCCCGCAGCACGGTCAACCACGCCGTCTCGCGGCTGATAGCCGAAGGGCGTGTGACGGAGGGCGATCCCGCGGCCAAGGGACCGGGCAGCGGCAGCGGGCGCCCCGCAGGCGTACTGCGATGCGTCCCCCGCCGAAGCAGTTCCGCCGCGCTCGACTTCGGACACAACCACATCAACGTCGCCGTCGTCGACGGCTCCGGCCACATGATCGCCCAGCGACGCGCCGACCTGGACGTCGACCTGTGTGCGGCCGAAGCCATGGACGCCGCCGCGGAGATGCTGGGGGCCCTTCGCAAGGACCATGACGTCGACGACCTCTCCACCGTCGTAGTCGGCATCCCCGGCCCGCTGGACTCCGCCTCCGGCCTGGTCCGTTCACCCACCATCCTCTCCGGCTGGGTCGGCCTCGATCCCCGACAAGAACTGGAACACCGGCTGGGCCTGCGGGTCCACGTCGAGAACGACGCCGTACTGGGCGCCTACGGCGAACTGCGGCGGGGCGCCGGCCGGGGCTACACGGACTTCCTGTATGTGAAGGTGTCCCACGGCATCGGCGCGGGCATCGTGCTCAACGGCGAGCCCTACCGGGGATCGCTCGGCTTCGCCGGGGAGATCGGCCACACACCACTGCCCGGATACACGGAACTGTGCCGGTGCGGCAGACGCGGCTGTCTGGAGGCGGTTGTCTCCGTGTCTTCGGTCATGGCGCAGGTCGCCCACACCCATCCCAACGTGGATCCCGACGCCTCGCTCCCGGACCAGCCGGACGACCCCACAACCCGGCGCATCCTGAACGACGCGGGCCGCATGCTCGGAGGGGTCCTGTCCGTCCTGAGCAACCTCCTCAACCCGGCCGCACTCATCATCGGAGGCGAACTCGGCGCCATGGGCAGCCCACTGCTGGAAGGCGTCGCCTCGGCAATACAGCGCAACGCCCAGCCCGCGATCGCCGCGTCCCTCGACATCCTGCCCGCCCAACTCGGCGAGAACGCGGAACTCGTCGGCGCGGCCGCGCTCGCCGGCGCGCTGGCCCGTAGCTGACCCGGAACCGGGGACCGGGCCGTTCCCCCGCGGAGGGACGGCGACGGCTCTGGCCGAGCCGTCGAGACCGCCGATTTCGTCATTCGGGACCGCAGCCGAGAAGTGGACCGCACCTTCGCGGTCGGCCCACCCGGCCGGACCGACGGGCGCCCAAGGGCTTCTGCGCGCAAGGTCCCATCAGCGGCTGACGTCCGAACAGGGGCGCGAGCGCTGTGCGCAGATCGTCGATCCGGCGGTAGTGGAGACCGGCCATCCCGGCCTCACGGGCCGCCGTGACGTTCACTGCGATCTCGTCGACGAACAAGCAGCGTTCAGCGGTGACCCGACGCGTTCGGCAGCGATGGGGCCGGACGGCTCCCCGACCGGCGGGTTGAACGCATCATGCCCTCGGTTCAGAGGGCCCCTGCCGAGGCTTTGCGGGCGAGCAGTTGAATCTCCTGGAACTGCCGCCGGTCGGCGGGCTGAGGCTCGCGAACCATCCGGGCCACCTCGGCCAACCCGGACTTGAGCAACATCGCGGAGAGGTGATCAGGCGACCACCGATACGCCGGGGCGACCGTGTGATCGAAGACCTGCGTCGGGTGCGACGGGTCGTCGCTGGCCCAGAAGCCGAGCAGAAGGTGGCCGCCAGGTGCCAGCACACGGTGGAACTCGGCCAGGATGACGGGGAGTTCTTGCGGCGGAGTGTGGATGACGGACCAACGTGAGAGTACGCCGCCCAGCACGCCGTCAGCGATGTCCAACGCGGCCATCGAGCCCATGTCGAACCGCAGGCCCGGATAGGCCTGTCGAGCCAACTCGATCATCGCGGATGAGGCGTCAACACCGAACGCCGCCAGCCCCAACTCGTCCAGATGAGCGGTGATATGGCCAGGGCCACACCCCAGATCCGCGACCTGACCGTCCCCACCGGCGCCTACGACCTCGGCGAAGACACTCAAGATCGCACGGTCCAAGGGCCTTTCACGCAGCTCGTCCCGGAACCGCTGCGCATACAGGGGGGCAACAGCGTCGTAGGCCTCGCGGGTGACACTGAGGACATCGTGTTCGACCATGCTCGCGACAGTAGTTCCTGACGCTGAGCCGAGCCCAGAGAATCACGATCTACCAAGCCCGCACCACCCCGCTGGCACCAGTGACATAACACAGTCCGCCACCGTTCGAGTCGATGACCAACCCGCCGGCCTCCTGGCCCGCTCCGATACCAACAGCGCCGTACTCCTTCAGCCGCAGGAGGACATCACGTACGGGGTCGACGAAGTAGCCGTTGCCGACGTCCGCCCAAGCGACGGCACCGATGCTGTCGTAGAAGGTGACCAAGTCAGCAGGAACGAGGTCCACTTGCGCCAACACGCACGTCGCCGCCCGATCTTCAGGGTCGGCCGGCCGGACCTGATTGGTGCCCGCAGGGAACCTCGTCAGTCATCGTCTTCAGGGGACCTGAGACCCTGCTTACCCAGGATGCCAGCCAGGCAGGCGACAGCGAACGTTCACTCATGAAACCGGATCATGGCACGCACCGCAGACATGAACGGGGAGACCATCAACCTTTGCTCCCCAGGGTCGGAGCAACGACCTGAGTCGTCGGTGGGTGATCACGACACAGGCGAGTTCGCGGGACGCTTCGTGGATGTCGGCTCGCCGTTCCCGGCGGACGCGCAGGCGACACACGACCCGCCAGCAGGAACCCGCGCCGCCGCCCCGTCCACGGATGGCATGGCCGTGCAGCCGCACGGCCGCAGCCATGAGACACGTAACGCACCGCGGGTCAGGGAGCGGGCGACGAGGACCTGCGGACGACAATCGGTTGTCCGGCCTCGGCGCGGGCGCGGGCGGCAGCGGCCTCGACCTCCTCGCGGGTGATTTCCTTGTAGATGCGTTTCCCGTGGGCGTCGGTGATGTCGATGACGATGCCGGTCCACTCCTCGGCGGGCTCCTCAGGCACCTGCCCGAGCTGGTACTCGGCATTCCGGAGCAGTTCCTCCGTGACCCGGACCCCGGTCAGCCGTTCGGCCAGGGCGAGGGAGGCCGCCTTGGTGTCGACACGCCCGCTCGCCTCGCCCTCGTCGTCCGACAGATCGAAACCGACCTCACGCATCACCGAGTTGAGGGCGTCGGGAGTGCTGCCGCTTCTGGCCGTGGGCCATTCGAAGGTGGTCCGAAGTTCCCCGTCCTCGTACCAGTGGAAGAAGTCCATGGGCTTGCCTCCGTTGCTGGAGTGCACCACAGCGCACCCGCCCGCCGACAATGCCTCCAGGAAGCGCACCTGCATCCCCGTGCCCCCGTCTCCGACGAACAGGACGAGCGTCCAGTCGACGCCTTCGCCTGGCACGGAGAACGCGCCCGCGACGAAGGACTCGGCCCAGTAGTCCGTCGGGTCGAGCAGTTCGTCCTGCCGCTCGATCAGCGCGCCCGCCCCCGTGCACGTGCCCTGCGGCTCCGCCTCCATCACCCGCAGCACCTCTCCTGGGACGACGCCCCGCACCAGGGCCAGGGTGTACCCGACATCCAGCGCGTGGCCGAACAACGGGGAGGAACGTATCCAGGCATAGTCATGTGCGGTCACCGAAGTCATGGAGCAGAGTCTGCCTGCTGCCACTGACAAGGCCCGTGAAACAGACTGGGCGCGCGTCCCAACCGGTGCACACACCGCGTCGACCCAGCCGGTCACCGATACGGCTGACACGCTGGCGCAGTTCGCCGACGCGGCCATTGCGGGCACACGCCACACAGGAGGGACGCCCATTCGCCTGGGACCTGCCCCAGCCGGGCGCGACAGGCTCGACGACTCCGGCTCAGCACCGAGAGCACCCTGCTCATGTGCTGTCGCACCGTTGTCCGGGGGACGTCCCCCGTAAAGGCCCTCGCCGGCCTGATCGCCTTGGCCGTGACGAGAACCACGAGTCTCCCGCCGACGTCGTAGTGCAGTGTGCCGACTGCTTGAACTGTGGGGGGACCACGTGAACGGCGAGATCTACTTCAGCAACAACTACCGTGACTTGTGTGAGCGCAACGGCACAGGAGCCGGCTTCCAGTTCGAGTTCTCGTGCTCGCGGTGCTACGACACCTGGCGTTCACCGTTCGAGGCGTACAGCGGTGAACGGGCCGCCACCTGGCTCAGGAAAGGGACAGACGTGGCCTGGAACCTGCTCGGCAATACGGGCCGCGGGGTCACGTCCGCGGCCGACGGGCTGGCCGGGGCCGGCTGGGGGCGAGCCCGTGACCAGGCCTTCGAGCGGGCGATCAGCAACGCGCAAGGGCATTTCAATCGCTGTGCACGTTGCACCGACTACGTCTGTGGACGCTGCTGGAACGCGGCGCAGGGGCAGTGTCTGCGTTGCGCCCCCGACACCGCCGCAGAGGCCACGGCAGCCCAGCAGCGTGGCCTGAACGACATGGCGGCGCAACAGGCGTACGCGGCAGGCCGACAAGCCGGACAGAGCTACGACCCCGCCACGCCCCGACAACTGGTCTGCCCCCGGTGCCGTACCGAGACCCACGGAGCCGCCTACTGTTCCGGCTGCGGCCATCACCTTGCCCAAACCACGCAATGCGCCTCCTGCTCCACCGTCGTGCCGGACAGCGCGGCCTTCTGTCCGGGGTGCGGAGCGCGGAGGTAGACCCACCTGGCACGACACCGCCGTGGCCGGCCGGCCTGCCGAGGTACGCCTTACGAGCCCTGGGCTACGAGCCCTGGCCGACGACGGTCAGCCGCTTCACTCGTCGGAGTCCGGCTTGTTCCGCGCCGCCGCGTACGCCTGGGCCGGTGTCATGGGGACGCCATTGAGACTGACCGTCTTGTAGGGGCTGACCTCGGCGCATTTCTTGGCCTCGTCTGCGGTGGAGGCGTGGGCGTTGGAAACCGCGGTCTTCGTGTCGGCCGGTGCGGACGACGATGAGCCACCGGGGTAGGTGGTGCCGCTGGGCCAGTCGCTGCCGACCACCAGGATCAGTCCCCTGCTTGGGCCCTGCTTCAGATGCGAGGCGGACAGACCCAGGACCTTGGCGGCCGTCTGGGCCTCGCCCTTCTGTCCGCTGGCGTAGGTGAGGGTCGTGGTGGCGGCGGGGCTCGGGGCGTTGGCCGTGGCCGTACCGGAGTTGAAGCCCTTGTCGATGAGCGCGGTCGCGACGGCGGAGGCGCGGCCGGTGATCTCCGTGCCGTTCTCCACCGTCACAGCGACCTCGGAAGCAGGTACGGCCGAGGCGGTGGCCGTGGGTTTCGTGGTCGCGGATGCCGCCGAGGACTTCTTGCCCGACCCGGTGGTCAGTGACTGGTCGTCGGAGATCGTCGCAAACAGGCTCTTGGCGCCCGCTCCCACCACGACACGGTTGCTGTCGGCCGAGTCAGGGGCCGTCTGCATCGTCGTGAACGTCATCCGCTTCGTCGGCACCTTGTTCAGGTCGGACGCGAGCCCGATCAGCTTCTTCACGGTGCCCAGGCCGTCGTCCACGGTCAGCGCCTTGGTGGCGGCGTCCGCGAGGTCGTAGACCGCCGTGGGGTCGGTGAGCGTGCCCGCGCTCTTGAACTTACGGATCATCGCGCTCAGGAAGATGTGCTGGGAGACGGTACGGCCCAGGTCGCTGCCGTCGCCGAAGCCGTGCCGCGAACGAACGAACTCCAGCGCGGCAACGCCCTTGAGGGTGTGACTGCCGTTGGACAGCTTCAGGTGCGAGTAGGTGTCGTACACGTTGTCGTTGACACACACGGAGACACCGCCGACCGCGTCGGACATCTTGACCACGCCGGAGAAGTCGAGTTTGACGAAGTGGTCGATGGGGATGCCGGTGAGCTGGTGAACGGTCGCCACCTGGCAGGCCGGGCCGTACTGCAGCGCGCCGTTGATCTGGCCGTAGTAGCCGGCCGTGGACCGGCCGGTCTCCTTGTCCTTGCAGGCCGGGACCTGGGTCATGGTGTCACGGGGGATGCTCATCACGGTGGCGTTGGAGCGGTCGGCGGATATGTGCACCACCATTTGCACGTCGGCGTTGCTGCCGGTCTGCACGCCGGTCCGAGAGCAGCCGCCACCGAGCTTGCAATCCGTCTTGCTCGTACGGCCGTCCGAACCCATCACCAGGAGGTTGATCGGGGTGCGGCCGAAGGCGTCCGCCTTCTCCGTGCCGCCCTTGCCGTCCAGGGGGACGCTCTGGATGTTGCCGTTCAGGTGCTCGTAGAACCACCAGCCGACACCTGCCGTGCCCAGCACCAGGAGTGCCAGACAGATACCGGCGATCCTCAGCACCCGCCTGCCCCGCCGTGTCGGACGGGCCCGACGCGCTCGCCCGCTGCCGCGCGAACGGGAAGCCGCTCTGGACGCGGCCCGGCCGCCCGGGGGTCGATCTCCGTCCGACTCCACCGTGCGCTGTCCGGGCACCTGGGACGATCGGCTGCGCGTGGCCCGGCCACCCGAACCGTCCCTCGGGTCGCTCATCTCCCACTCCCATGAACAGTCGGGCCCGTCAGGCCCGGGCCTCAGGGGTGCGGCCGGGCGTGCGCAGGGGCGTACGGGCGGACGACGCGCGCGTCTACCTCGGTTGCGTAGTTGCGCAATCTAACAAATCGATGGCCCGGACAGTAGGGATCCCCGCGCAATTCACAGGTGAGGCATCTCATGGAACCTTTCCGAACAAAGATGCGTCCGCGTGAACCTTTGGCCTTTGGATGCCTCGTCTCCAACGCCTCCCCCGGCCTGCGCCTCGGTCAGGCCCCGGTGCACCGCCCAGCCCGCGCAGCACCTCCAGTACAGCCTCAGCCACCGGTCTCGTGCAGCTCGCGCAGCGGGGCGAGGTCAGGCTGGGAACGCGCGGTCAGCTGTCCGACCATCACCCGCACCACGGTGACGATGTCCGGGTCATCGACGTAGTAGACCTGCCGTCGGCCCTCACGGCGGGAACTCACGAGTCCGGCGAGCTTCAGCTTGGCCAGGTGCTGGCTGACCGCCGGCAGCGCGCCGCCGACCCGGTCGGCGAGATGCGTGACGTCACTTTCGCCCTGCGACAGCGCCCACATCAGGTGCAGCCGGGCCGCAGAGGCGAGCAGCCCGAACGTGGCGGCCGCCTCGGCAAGAACTTCGGCGGGCGGATCCTCGAAACCACCGACGCAACGCGTCACAGCCATCTCCCGCCCACTTCACAGCACTCACTCATGCGCGCGCCCAGTGTAGGTGCCCGAGTGTTCGGTGTCCGCGTGCCAAGGGGGCACACCCCGGGCGCCACGCCCCTGCGCCGCGCCCGCGGCCGGGCGGTACTGCGGCGCTCAGCGGCATGATCGCCGGAGAGGCCTTTGCGCCCTTGGCCGACCGTTCGGCGAGCGCATCTGGGCCCCCCTACGCCCCCGCGTCGCCCTCCCGGCGGGCCTCTTCCTCCAGGTAGCCCCACCAGCCGCTCATCGGGGCTCCGGTCGGGGGTTCGACGGCGTACGTCATGGGCGAACGTACGGCAGTGCGCCGCGGACGACCCGGCCGCCCCCTCAGGATCGCGGGGGTGCTGTCGGAACTCGGATGACGACTTAAGTCCTTTGGCCATGCACACGGAGTGGTGGACGTCAGCATCGGCATCGCACTGGACGACGAACAACTGCTCCCGTTCCCCAGCGCGCGCCGCCCTACCGAGCGCGCCCCGACCACGACGATCCCGTCCCACCACGTCCTGCGCTCCACTCTCCAACTGGTGCGCGCCCACCCGGTCCTGCTGCGTTGGGCCTCTACCAGGCCGCCATGTTCGGGGCGTTCAGCGCCTTCTGGACGACGGTCTCCTTCAACCTGAACGGACCCCGCTTCCGCTGACTCCCCCATCGGCATGGGCGTGTTCGCTCTCGTCGGCGCGGCAGGCGCCGCGATCGCCCCGTTCGCGGGGCGGTGGGCCGACCGGGGACCGGAGCGCCCGATGGGGCGGAAGGCGCCGGGCCTGATCACGCCGTAGCGTCGGGCGGCCGGGAGCGTTCCATGCCCGGCCGCAGCATCAAGCTCGGGGCCCGATGAAGAGTCTGAGCGTGTCCAGGGCCAACTTGTCCGTCACGGCACTTCGACCGGACAGCCGGTGAACAAGAATCCAGCCCTGCGGTGATGCTCCCGCGAAGACGGACGCGCCGCCTGTCGCGCCGTTGTGCCACAGAAGGCTCCCCGCCTTCTGCCAGGCCGGTGCCGGTTCACCCAGCCTGCGGTCGACAAGCAGGTCGGTGAGGAGGCGGGCGGCGGCCCGGGGAGTGGCCCACAGCCCGCCGGCCGGAAGAATCGCGCCGTCCATGGTCCAGTCCGGCCGAGGCCGGCCGAACAGCCCCCTGCGGCACAGTCGTCTGCCGGACGGCGGATCGGCGGTGACGTCGGCGACGCCGAGGGGGTCGAGGAGGTGGCGGTGCAGCAACTCCTCGTACGGGGTACGGGTGGCCGCGACCAGAGCGGCACCCAGGAGCGCGTATCCGAGGTTGGAATACTCCTCGGCCGTCCCCGCGGGAGCCGTGACCAGGGTGTCGAGGCGCCGTACGAGCGAGTCCAGGGTGTCGGCGTCGAAAGCCACGTAGGGATCGCGCCCGCTGATGCCGGGAGGTATCCGAGGAAGGCCCGAGGTGTGCTCGGCAAGTTGGCGCAGGGTGATTCCCGTGCCACTGGGCACCGGCAGGAACAGCTCCAGCGGGTCGTCGAGGCTCAGGACTCCGTCGTCGGCCAAGGCGGTCAGGACGGTCGCGGTGAGCGACTTGGTCAACGAACCGATCTGCACGAACAGGTCGGGGTCGTGGCCGTGAGAGATCTGGGGTGCCTGAAAGCTGCTGAGTATGCAGGTGGGAACTCGGATCATGATGATCTTCTGTCGTGTGTTCGGGGCAGCGCGCGTACCGCCGTGCCGGCGGGCGCGCGATGCCGGTGGGTGACGGATGCGGGCAGCGGGCGGCGTGGAGTCACCCTTGCCGCCGCTCGGCGAGTGGACGCGCGGGGCGCCCGCTCAAGCCGACGCGAGCCAGAGTTCGAGGAGAGCCTCCCGCGCGCGACCGGAGAATTCTGGTCGGCCGGGTCTGTTCCCACCACTCGGTCAATAGGACGCCACGCCCGACGTTCGGCCGTCAGTGGGCGATGCTGTCGATCAGTTCGCGGGCGCCCTGCCGCAGCAGAGCCAGCGCGACGGAAGCACCGAGGTCTGAGGGACTGAGTCGCCCAGCCCATTCGTGGGCGTTCAGGACCGTCTTTCCATCCGGGCTGAACACGCAGGCGCGCAACGACAGATCACTCCGAGATGCCTTCGCGTATCCGGCGATCGGGCTGTTGCAGTGGCCTTGGAGGACGTGCAGGAACATCCGCTCCGCGGTGGTCTCTCGGTAGGTGTCGGAATCGTTCAGAGTACTGATGATGTCGATCGTGGGGGTGTCGGCTTCACGGCACTGAAGCGCCAGAACGCCGGCCCCGATCGGTGGGATCATCGCTTCGGTCGACAGGACCTCGGTGATCACGTCGGTCCGGCCGATGCGCTCCAGGCCGGAGACGGCCAACAGCAATGCGTCGACCTCGCCCGCGGCGAGCTTGTCCAGGCGACGGTTGGCGTTGCCGCGGAACGGCACGCATTCCAGGTGCGGGTGGGAGGCTGCGAGTTGCGCGACCCTGCGCACCGAGGAGGTTCCGATCCGGGTTCCCGCGGGGAGCTCATCGAGAAGCAGACCGTCGGGGTGGACCAGGGCGTCGCGGATGTCGTCACGCTTGAGGAACGCCGCGAAGGTCGTGCCGGCCGGCAGCGGCCTGTCCGCGGGCACATCCTTGACGCAGTGCACCGCGAGGTCCGCCTCCCCGGCGACGAGAGCGGCGTCGACCTCCTTGGTGAACGCCCCCTTGCCCTCGACCTTGGAGAGATCTCCCATCCACTTGTCACCAGTTGTCTTGACCGGGATCACCACGGTCCGGATTTCAGGGTGGAGCGCGCCGAGTTCGGCGCGGACGCGCTCCACCTGGGCCAGGGCCATGGGCGAGTCACGGGAGACGATGCGGATCAGCTCAGGGGCGGACATGTCGTACACGATAGTCCGTCAGAGCCGGGCTCCCACTATCAACACCGAGGCCCATCTGAGCGGCGTGGCAAGGAGGTTGGAGGTATCGGGCAGGCGTGCGAGGAAGTCATTGGCGCGTTCTGGGGTGACTGCGGGCCAGGTGTCGTGTGGCAGCAGGTCGTCCACGATGTACAGGCCGCCCGGTTTGAGGAGGGCGAGCACATCGGTGATGCGCGCAGGGTCGCCGGTCACCTGTGCGAAGCCCTGCCGCGACTCGTCGCATGCCTTCAAGTAGTCCTCGTGGACGTCCCTGGCCGACGTGGGGCCTGACTCGTCGTACCACTCGTCACCGGCAGCGGTGACGCAGGTCCGGTAGGGGACGAGCGGAGGCGTTGGGCCGGCCGGCGTCCGCTGGAACCAGGCACGCCGAGCGGCCCGGACCCGATGCAGCCTTCGGGATCTGGTCACCTGATGTCACGAAGGCCGGTTGGCCGCCCATGGACTGTCCGCCCGGAAGCATCGACTCGTCGCGCTTTGCATCCCACCGCTGGGGCGGACGACCGATGTCCGGGTGAGTCAGCTTTCACGGCTCGACAGGACCTCCTTGACCTTGGCGAGGGCGAAGCCCCAGCCCTGTGCCACGGTCGGCTTGCCCGGCACGGCCACCTCCTCCGGGTTGGTCAGTACGTCCAGCACGACCGGTCCCGGTGTGTCGAACGCCCGACGCACGCTGTCGTGGAGTTCGGCCGGGTCGGTGACTCGGATTCCGGTGAGGCCGAGGGCTGTGGCGACCGCGGCGAAGTCGGGGTTGTCGAGTTCCGTGCCGAACTCGGGCAGGCCCGCCTGCTCCTGTTCCAGCTTGACCATGCCGAGGCGGCGGTTGTCGAAGACGACGAGTTTGACCGGCAGCCTGTACGTCTTGATCGTCATGAGGTCTCCCAGCAGCATGCTCAACCCGCCGTCGCCGCAGAAGGCGACGATCTGGCGGTCCGGCGCCCAGAATTGGGCTCCGAGGGCCTGCGGCATGGCGTTGGCCATGGAGCCGAGATTGTAGGAGCCGATCAGGCGCCGGGTGCCTGTCATGGTGACGAAGCGGGAGAGCCAGACGGTGGCCATGCCGGTGTCGGAGGTGAAGACGGCGTCCTGGTCCGCGAACGTGTCCACCGCGGCCGCCAGTGCTTCGGGACGGATCTCGTGATCGCGGTTGTCCAGGGCAGCGCGCAGTTTCCCGGTCCAGCGGCGTTCGTGGTCGGGGCGAGCCAGCCGCTGCTGTCCTTCCTGCCAGTGGGCGAACCGTTCGCGGGCGTCGTCCAGGTGAGCACGGTCGGATACCGCTTGCAGCAGCGGAAGCAGGCCGCGCAGCGTCGCTCCGACATCGCCGGCCAGGCCTACGGTCACCGGGACCCGGCGGCCCAGGTGCTCCTCTCGGGCGTCGATCTGTACGACTTTGCAGTCCTTCGGATACCACTCGCGGTAGGGGAAGTCGGTGCCCAGCATGAGAAGCACGTCGCCGTTGTCGAGCGCGTGGGAGGCGGCGGGATTGCCGATGAGGCCGGTCTGGCCGACCTGGAAGGCGTTGTCCTCCTCGAAGCCTTCCTTCGCTTTGAGGGTGAGCACCATGGGGGCGGCGAGCAGCTCGGCGGTGCGGAGCACTTCGGCGCGGGCGTCACGGGCCCCGCGGCCGACGAGCAGGGTGACGCGGGAGGCATTGTTCAGGAGGTCGGCAGCCTCGGCGAGAGCGGGGTCGTCGGGCCGCGTGACGGCGCGGTGCAGCGCGAAGCGCGTCGGCCGGTCCTCACTGAGTTCCTGGTCCCCCAGGTCGCCGGGGACCGTCAGCACGGCCACTCCAGCCTGGCTGACGGCCGCGCGTACGGCCGATTCGAGCATGCGCGGCATCTGGTCCGGAGAGGTGACGGTGGCACGGTAGACGGCCACGTCTCGGAAGAGCAGGTCGTTGTCCACTTCCTGGAAGTACTCGCTGCCGATCTCGGCGAGGGGCACCTGACCGCAGATCGCGAGGACCGGCGTCCGGCTCTTGGCCGCGTCGTAAAGACCGTTGAGGAGGTGGACCGAGCCCGGTCCCACGGTGCCCATGCACACTCCGAGGGTGCCCGAGAGTTGCGACTGGGCCCCCGCCGCGAAGGCCGCGGCCTCTTCGTGCCGGCAGCCAACCCAACTCAGTTCGTCCGTGGTGCGGATGGCGTCGGTCAGCGGGTTCAGGGCGTCTCCGACGACTCCGAAGACGTGCCTGACGCCCAGTTCCTTGAGTGCGTCGACGATCACATGGGCGACGGTGCGTGCCACAGGAATGTCCTTCGGTCCGGTGAGGCCCCTTGGTGCGAGGGGACGGGTCAGTGGGTGAAGCGGTCCGGGTCGGCCGTCTGCCAGTCGGTTGCCCAACTGTCGGGGACTGATACGAGCAGTTGTCCGGGCGTGAGCCATTCATGGAGTTCGGCGTAGGAACGGACGGTGTGCGCGTCCACCCGCTGAAGCAGCATGTGGGGGCGCAGGCCCTGCGGATCGTCGACACCCATCGACGCCATGATCTGGAGGGCACTCTTCACCGTCGCCCGCTGATAGCGGTGAACGCGCCGGGACTTGTCTTCGACGTCTACGGCCCGACCGCGTCGTGCGTCCTGGGTGGCGACCCCGACCGGGCAGGTGTTGGTGTGACAGCGCTGCGCCTGGATGCATCCGATCGCGAACATCATGGCGCGGGCGGCGTTGGTGTAGTCAGCGCCCTGGAGCAGACGCTTCACCAGGTCACTGCCGGTGGCGACCTTGCCGCTGGCGCCGATGCGGATCTGGTTCCGCAGACCGACGCCGACGAGGGCGTTGTGCACGGTCATCAGTCCTTCGCCGAGCGGTAGTCCGACGTTGTCGGCGAACTCGAGCGGAGCCGCGCCCGTTCCGCCCTCGGCGCCGTCGACGATGATGAAGTCCGGCGCGGCGCCTTCGGCCAGCATGGCCTTGCACACGGCGAGGAACTCACGGCGCGAGCCGACGCAGAGCTTGAACCCGACGGGTTTGCCATCGGCCAGTTCGCGCATCCGGCCCAGGAAACGGACCAGTTCACGCGGAGTGGAGTACACACGGTGGAAGGGGGGAGAGGCGACCGTCTCCCCTTGCGGAACGCCGCGGACCCGCGCGATCTCCGCGTTCACTTTGGCACCCGGCAGAACTCCGCCGATGCCCGGCTTGGCGCCTTGGCTGATCTTCAATGACACACACTTGACCTGCTCGTGCGCCGCCTTGTCGGCGAACTGCCCCTCGTCGAAGCCCCCGTCGTCCGTCCGGCAGCCGAAGTAGCCGGTACCGATCTCCCAGACAAGATCGCCGCCGGGCTGCAGGTGGTACTCGGACAGGCCACCCTCGCCGGTGTCGTGGGCGAAGCCGCCGAGCTGAGCTCCCGTGTTGAGAGCCAGCACCGCGTTGGCCGACAGGGAGCCGAAGCTCATCGCCGAGACATTGAGCAGGGCCATGTCGTACGGCTGCGTGCAGGCGGGTCCGCCGATCCGGACTCGGGGCGGGCCGTCGGGCACTGCTCGCGGGGCCATGGACGGGGTGAGGTACTCACTGCCGGCCCTGTAGAGGTCGAGTTCCGTTCCGAAGGGTTCCTCGGCGGCGGTTCCCTTGGCTCGCTCGTAGACGATGCTGCGAGTATCGCGGTCAAAAGGGCGCCCGTCGAAGTTGCGCTCGATGAAGTACTGCTGGAGTTCCGGCCGAAGCGCCTCCAGCGCGAAGCGCAGATGCCCGAGCAACGGGTAGTTGCGCAGCACTGAATGCCGCCGTTGAACGAGGTCGTGTACGGCCACCAGCAGTGCCAGGAGCAAGGGGACGGCCGCGCCCCAGTACCAGGGAGAGACCAGGGCGGCGGCCACCAGACCACCCACAGCCAGCAAACCGAGCAGAACGACCAGACGTATCTTCAGCACCACGTCCGTGTGTCCCCAAACCCGGTCGTCAATCACGAACGGGCGCGTGGCCATTTGCTCCGGCCAGGCGGTGGGGAGGCTTCATCGCGCGCCGGTCCCGGGCTGCGGCTCAGCGGCCGGGCAGGAAGCGATCGGTCCCCGCGCGCCGATCCGACCCGCTTCGCCAGGGCTTCGCTCCCGGTGATCGTCAGGCAACGGCCGGGGCGCCTTGCATTCCGCCTGGGCCCGGATCTCCAGGTGGGAGGCATGAGCGGTGATACGGAACGCCGGTTCACCGTCGCGCATCCACGGCGCGGGCTCGGCTGCGCAGTTCCATGCGGGACGCCGGCATCCGGCCGGGGCCCGACCAGAACGGATGCCACCACAGCCGGGCCGACAGCACCAGTAGACGACGGCGCAGCGCCGTGTTCGCCGCCGGGCGGGACGCGGCGAGGGCGTCGTAGGTGCGGTACCAGGCCACCTGCAGTTGGACCAGATCGTGAGGGAAGGGCTCGGACTCCATGCCACTATTAGTTCACATGTTCGAATTATGGCTCAAGTCGACGCCCTCCCGCTTCCCACGGCGGTGATGGAACACCGCAAGCACCGGGTGGCGGCCGAGCGCCCGCCCGGTGTCGTGCCCGCCTCCGGAGACGCGGGCATGGCTCCGGAATCCGACACATCGGCCTCGGATGCCGTCCGGTCCGGGACCCGCGCATATTGCCGAGGACGCCCTCCTGCAAGGGACCGTTCCTGGAAGGATCCGGTGTCATGATCGTGAAACCCTCCGACGACCTCGCCGCCGCCATCGCACGCCTGGGCGGTGAGGAGGACGGGCAGGTCTGGAGCGATTCGTGGAACGACTTGTGCCACCAGGGGTGCGTCCACGACGACAGCTTCCTCGTCCTCCCCCACGTGGCGGCCGTCGCAGACGGCCATGCCCCCGGCGCACCGCAGGAAGCGGTCCTGGCGGCGGGCCTCATCGGCGACTGCGCGACCGCTGAACCGGTCAAGGCGACACTGCCGCCAGCGGGTCCGGCCGCCCTCGCCCCGTTGCCCGCGCGCCTGCACCAAACAGCGACCCAGGCGGGTCACGAGGGAGTCGCACGCGGGGTCACGCATCTCTTCGGCCACGCCACACGCCCGGCCTGCGACGACGTCTTCGCGGTCTCTGAGCAGGTCGAGGCGAGCCACCGGTGAGCGACACTCCCCCGCGGCTCGAAGCCGTGGACTGGACGGCCCTCAGTCACGCCTACGGGACGGCCGAGGACGTGCCCGCCATGCTGCGGGACCTCCACCGGCCCACGAAGGCCGCCGCCGCTGCCGACGATCTGCTCACCCACGTCCACCATCAGGGCGGCGGGGTCTACTCCTGCGCTCCGGCCGCTCTCCCCCACATCATCGCGGCCGCCGCGGACCCGGCCGTCGATGCGGACGTCCGCGGCGAGCTCCTCTACCTCGTCGGGTCTCTGGCCGACTCGGGAAACACGGCACAACCCCGCTTCGTCACCCCCGGTTGGCCCGCCGCGTGGGACCGGGCGATCACCGACCTGCTGCCGCTGCTCGACGATCCGGTGGCGGCGAACCGCATGGCCGTCGCGGACGCCCTGGCCGAGGCTCACCACCGGGCCGACGAGGTGATCGCCGCGCTGCGGGCACGGTGGGAGGAGGAGCGCGAACCACAGGCGCGGCTCCAGCTCATCGACTCGGCCGGCTCACTGACCGCCCACGCCGGTGAACAGCGGAGCGCATCGCTTCACTGGCTGCGGGAACTCATGGACGGCGCCGAGCCCTCCGTACGCCTCGTCGCCGTGCAGGCCCTGCGCCGCGCGCTGCCGGGGCAGGACGACAGCGCGTACATGCGGACCGTGGCCGACGTGCTGTCCGGCAGCGAACCGCACGCATGGCGGCGGCCGGGAGGCGGCGCGGCCGCGCCGACAGTCATCTGGGCTGTCGGCCTGCTGGGAGAGGACCGGGCCGGCCTGGCCGAGGCGACCCGCCGACTGCTCGGACACCCGGACCCCGCTGTGCGCGCGGGAGCACTTCAGGTGGCCGCCGAGGCGCTCAGCCGCCGACGCTCAGCCGTCGCCGAGTTGCTGCCGGCCGTGGCCCGTTCGCTGTCCGACCCCGAGCCCGACAACAGGCTGTTCGCCGCCCGGGTCCTTGGCATGTGCGGGCAGGCCGCCCGCCCCTGGGCCGACGCGCTGTCGGCCATGGTCACGGAAGAGGTCGAACCGCACCCGCCCGCGCGGTCCCACGCGCTCTGGGCACTGTCGCGAATCGGAGACGTGCGATGCGTCCCGCCCCTGGCCCGACGCCTGGCCACAGCGCGGCCCGGGTTCGCGTACCACTCGGTCCACGCCGACGGCTGGTGGACGTACGAGCTGAGCCTGACCGAGGTCGCCGCGGGGCTCGGCACCCACGCCGACGTGTTGCTGCCGCCGCTGCGGGCCCGGCTCACCGCCGCCTCCAGCCTCGACGAACGCCGCGCGCTCTGCCAGCTGCTGCAGGCGTGGGGCGGAGCGGCCGCCCCCGCGATCCCGGACCTCATCGCCCTCCTGGACACCGACGCCGCGGTATGGGCACTGGACGCCCTCGTCGCGATCGGGCCGGCCGCGGCCGAGGCCGTACCCCGCGAACGACTGCGCGCCCTCCTCGACGCCCCACCCGCGGACCAGCCGTTCGCACCGCGCAGCCTGGCACTCGCCTACGGGCGGCTGACCGGCGACCGGGAGCCCGCGCTGAAACTGCTCCTTCCCCAGCTGGGCGAGCCGTACGGCCAGGACAACGCCGCCACGCTGCTGGCGGAGCTGGGGCCGTCAGCCGCGCCGCACGCCGGGCGGCTCCGCGAGCTCCTCCCCCTGCACGCGGAGGGCTGGCTGCCGTTGCGCGTCGGCGAAGCACTGTGGCGGATCACCGGACGGACCGACGAGGTCGTCCCGGCCCTCGTCCGGGCGATCGCCCCGTTCGTGGAACGGGGTGGTGCCTACCCGGCGGTCGTCGAGACGGTGAAGCTGCTGGCCGCGATCGGCGCGGACTCCGCCCCCGCAGAGCCCGTCCTGAGAGGGTTCCTCGACGCCGACGAACGGCCCGTCAGGCACGGAACCTGGCGCTCCGTCCCGGAGGACGACGCACTGTGCGCCGCCGTACGCGCCGCACTGCTCGCCATCTCCGCGCCCGGCGGTGCCACCTGACATCGCGCAGACACCACGCCAAGCACCCTCGAAGGCCGTCGAAGCCCCAACGCCGGCGTGCCGGGCGGCGAGTCGCTGGCGGCGGCGAGGTGCCGGCTCGGCAGCTACGCGACCGGCGAAGCGTGTTCACGTACCGCCGTGGCACACAGGCGTGCCGTGTCACGGCCGTCGGGAGTGGGGGCCCCGTGGCGCGATGGCTCGCGTAAATTCCGCAACTCGCCCTGCTGTCCGGCCGCAGGTTCCCGGCGGGACAGGATCGCCCGGCAGCCTGGTCCTTGGCGAAGGCCGAACTTGCCGAGGACCACGCAACGGAGCCGGCCGCCCAAGGCGGCCGCCAACGGGATGCCGAACCGCGTTCCATGGACATCCCCAGGTAGGCGAGGTTGCCGGTGTCCGCGACACCCAAGGAATCGATGGCGTCCACAGCCGCCCGCCAGTCGTCCGTCATCCGATCGAGGACGACATCGATCCCCTCCGCGGCGATACGGGCCTGGTATTCCGCTGCCGCCAACGGGCTGGGGACTCGTTCACCGTGGTAGGGCCCGTCGATCGCGAGCACGGCGACACCGGCACGCGACGCGAACCATCGGGCCAGACCACAGATCCGTTCGCTTCTCTTGTGCCCGCTGCCCCCATACCCCAACAGCACCAGAGGAGGGGCCATCGAGATGGGCGAAGGCGACAGCCAGAGCACCCCCGGAACCACGTCGGCTTCCCGGGTCGAATGAAACCCCCGCACAACCACATCACCATCCACAACACGGCGGTCAGCCCACACCACTGTCTCGGCCACACAATCACTCAACCAAAAACCCACCCCAGCCAACCAGGGCTACCCTGTCGCGGTGACGACCTCGCGAGTACTGTCGATCGCCCTCCAGGACACCGACCAGCCCCCGCTCCGTCCACTGCCGATCGAAGCTGCCGAACTGCTTCACGACGTTGACGCTCCGCCGCGCCTGGTCGCACATCTGCGGGCAGTCCACGACGTCGCAGGGCAGCTCCTCGAATGGATCGCCGCCCGCAACCTCGACCTGGGAATCAACGCGGGGGCCGTTCTCTTCGGAGCCGCCACCCACGACATCGGCAAGACCCTGCACCCCGCCGAATTGTCCACTCCCGGCGCGCAGCACGAGGAAGCCGGACGTGAGCTGCTCTTGAACCGAGGCGTCGATTCCGGCATGGCACGCTTCGCCGCTACACACGCCGGCTGGAGCACCAAGGAGGCCGGGATGGAAGACCTCCTGGTCAGCCTGGCCGACAAGATCTGGAAGAACAAGCGGGTCCCCGAACTCGAGGACCTTGTCGTCGCCGGACTGGCGGTGGCGAGCGGAAGGCCGGTCTGGGAGGAGTTCCTCGACCTGGACAGTGTCCTCACGCGCATCGGCGACCAGGCCGATGCACGTCTCGCCTTTCAGATGTCCTACCCCGCAGACGGGGGCGGCCGACGACCGCCGAACCTCCCAACCGCGCTCACCGCATGGTTCGCCAAGAACGAGGCCGTCTTCCGCTCGCGTGGGATCACTGCCGAACTGGGGCACTCCCCAGCGGACGGCCGTCTGAAGACCAGCACTTGGCTGACCGTCGAGGCCGGGAGCCGGGTCATGCTGATCACTGTCTGGAGTAGCGGTGAAGTCGAACTCGATCATGCGGACCTCGGCACTGGTGACACCCGCCCGGAGCACCGAGATCTCCAAACCGACCAAGAGCTCCATGACCTCCTTGGATCTGCTCTGAACTGGGTCGCCCCCGACCATCCCGTTCAATGAGGCCTTTCCCATTTCTCCAGAGCACGCGAGGCCGAAGTCGCCCTGCACTGCCTCATCAGGCGCCTCCGGCGGTCCGGTTCCGTGAGTACGACGATCTCGAGTAGAGGCCGCGGGGTGCTGATATCGACGGGTGTGGCCACACACCGTCACACGTGCTCGTCCGCGGAGGCGGTGATGACGGGCTCGGGGCCGGTGGGCAGGAGTCCAAGCACTAGGGCCACAGCCTCTTCGGCGGTCTCGACTTCGCCGATCACGGCGGAAGGATTGCGTCGGCGCACCTTGAACCGTCCGTTGTCCAGGGGCTCGATCGATCCGGCCTGCACAGTCCAGGGGTAGCTGGTGGAGCTGCTGAAGAGCAGGGCGAAGTGGCTGGTGAACGGATACAGCCGCCGGAGTCGTGGCTGAGCGGCGGCAGCCTCCAGCAACGGAACGATGCCCGGATACGGGCGCCCGGGCGAGCGGATCTGGTTCACTGCATGCTTCCACTGCCAGGTGAGTCGCAGGGACTGCCAATGGGCCTCGACAACGTCAGCCAGCCCGCGACTGCGCGCTGCAACTATGTCTGGCAGAACTGGTCTTGGGGGGAGGGGCAACTGTCGATCGCAGGTCTCGTCATTCGCGTCCACTGTCATAGTGTGGCGGCCGTTGCCTGAAACCGGCGCCCTGACAACGAAGATCATGGCCGGGTGAGACTGCGTATCCGGAGGAGTCGGAACGAGGATCGGCCGTACATGGCCCGCCTGAGCGTCGTCACCCGGTTTACGTGTCCTTCGACGACCCCGGAGCTCCAGGACAGGGTCAGGCCGGCAGTGACTGCGGCGAGGTCCTGACGGAGGAAGCCGGCGAAGCCCTTCATGGGCTTCGGCGCGTCCTGTTCGGCCAGTCGGATCCACTCCAGCAACAGGTATCCGCGCCGGTGACGGACCAGAGCGGCGAAGGCCCGAGCGAGATCGGGGGCCCCGGGTGATGTCCGGGCAGGCGAGCCGGACTTGAAGGAGTCGCTCGTCCTGGCTTTCGGTGAGCGTTTCCCGGGGCCGCATGATCCACGAGGTGACCTTGCGGGAGCTCGGGGTGTCGGCCCGGACCGGTTCGGCGGTGCCCGACCGGAGGGCGGCGAGGTGTTCGCGGACGACCTGGCGGCTGCCTCGGTGGCCGCGGGCTTG
Organism: Streptomyces sp. NPDC005784; assembly: GCF_042871525.1. Lineage (NCBI taxonomy): Bacteria > Bacillati > Actinomycetota > Actinomycetes > Kitasatosporales > Streptomycetaceae > Streptomyces > Streptomyces sp. NPDC005784. The sequence goes on along the minus strand of NZ_JBIAIQ010000034.1, from coordinate 24,014 downwards.
GATCTCCAGGAACCCCGGGCGCTACCTACGGCACAGAGGTGGGCGCGTCCATCCGCTCGACCTTCCCCGGCGCGGGCACCGTCGTCGGCGGTGTGATCGGGGGTGTTGTGGGAGGCATCATCGGCAGTGGTGTGGCGTCCGACGTGCCCGCCGAGTTCATGAATCGGTTCCGACCCCGGATGGAGGCATCCTCAGCATGAGTAGTACCGAGCCTGTGGGACTGCTGCACGTGGTGATCATGTACGAGCGGCCCTCGGCGCACAGGGTGATCTGTCACGCCCGCTGCATCAGTCTGGAGCGGGGGGTCTTCGTCGGCGAGTCGGTGCTCCCGGTGGACAGCCCACCGGGCGACCGGACTTCCCCGGCCCGGGTGGTCCGGATGCACCGGCCGCCGTACGGAGAGTTCCCCGAACTGCCCTCCGGCTGGAGTGCGCTCGTCGAACTCGACGGCACGGACCTGTCCTGGGTGCAGCCCATGGCGAGGCTCCGAGTACTCCCGCCGACGACCGGCACGGATCAGGAACAGGTGGGCTGAGCACCGTCTTCGGCGGTCGCCGACCGGAACCTGGTCCACGCGTCGCGGTTCTGGCTCAAGTCCTCAGCAGATGGCGCGGAGCCCTGATGTCGGCCCCGACCGTCCCGTGGGCCGGCGTATCACCCGCCAGGCTCCGCGCGGTCGACGGCGAGGCGGGCCTCGAAGCCGTCGAGGAGGGACTGGAGGCCGAACTCGAAGGAATTGTCGGGCGCTCCGGCGTACTCCGCGGCGGCCGTGGTGTCGAGGCGTTTCCGCAGGTGCGGGAATTGCATGGCGGTCTCGGTGGCGCGTTTCATGGCCTCGGCCATCAGTTGCTCGGCGTCCGCGCCGTTCTTGTTCAGCCGACGGTTCAGGGAGACCTGTGCGGCAGGACCGAGCGTGCTGCCGAGCACGAAGGCGAGTGCGGCAGCGGCCGCCCGGTCCGCGTCGGCGGCGGCGAAGCCCGCCTTTTCGTAGATGGCCAGAGTGAGGTCGTTGTGCCGGGCCTGGGCGGGTCCGTGCAGGAGGTGGCTGCCGAATGCCTGGACGAGCCAGGGGTGCCGGGTGAGCATCGCGTGCACGCCGACGGCATGGGCGACGGCGGCCGTACGCCAGTCGGTGGCGTCGAGATCGGGCGCCTCGACCTCGTGCCAGACCGCGTCGCTGGCGAGCCGGACCAGGTCGTCCTTGTTCTTGATGTGCCAGTAGACGGCCGTGGCGGCCGAGCCGAGGCGTTGCGCCAGGCTCCGCATGTTGAGGCCGTCCAGCCCCTCGTCGTCGAGCAGCTCGATGGCCGCACGAATGATCCGGTCTGCGGTCAGCGTGTCTCGCGGCATGACCATCATGCTACTTGAACTTAGTTCATGACGGGTCTTGCACTTTGTTCAAGTGAGTCCTACGCTCGCACTCGTACTTAGTTCAAGCGCCGAAAACGTCGAAAGGGGAGAGCCATGTCGCAGGACAAGCTTTCGGAGTTCGTCGCGTCGCAGGCCACGGAGCTCGGCGTTCCCGGTGTCGCCGTCGGGGTGCTGCTGGACGGTCGGGAGACCTACGCGTCGCACGGTGTGACCAGCCTCGCCAACCCGCTCCCGGTCGACGAGAAGACCCTCTTCCCCTTGGCGTCGGTGTCCAAGACCTTCACAGCGACCGCGCTGATGTGTCTGGTCGCTCAGGGAAAGGTGGACCTGGACGCGCCGGTGCGGCACTACGTGCCCGAACTGAAGCTGGCCGACGAGCGGGCCGCGGCGCAGATCACCGTCCTGAACCTGTTGAACCACACCGCGGGCCTGGACTGGAACCTGATCGACGACGGCGAGGGCGACCGCTCCCTGGCCGGACTGGTGGAGAAGCTGCCTGGGCTTCCGCTGATCGCACCGCCCGGGGCCCGCGCCTCGTACAGCCAAGCCGGTTACAACCTGGCTGGCCGGATCGTCGAGAAGGTCACCGGCCTTCCCTTCGAACAGGCCATGTCCTCACTCGTCCTGGAGCCGGTGGGCCTGGAGGACACCGTGTATGGACTGGCAGAGGTGATGATCCGCAAGTTCGCCGTGGGCTACAACCGCGGCGAGGACGGGGCGCTGCGAGCCGCCCGGCCCTGGAACGCGTTCAAGGAGGGCGCGCGCGGCGACAACCCCGGCGGCGGACTCGCCTCCTCGATGAGCGATCTGCTGCGCTGGGCACAGTTCCAACTCGGCGACGGCGATGACGTGTTGCCCGCCGCGGAGCTGCACCGGATGCGCGAGCAGACGGTCGCAATGCGCGGCAGCACGCTCGGCGAAGGCTTCGGCATCTGCTGGTTCCTGCACGACTTCGACGGCCTCCACGGCATCGGCAGCGGCGGATCGGGCAACGGCCAGTTCGCCGAGCTGCTCATCGTGCCCGAACGCAATTTCGCAGTGGCCTCCCTGGCCAACGTCGGTCCGGACGGCTACCCCTTCAACCAGTCCGTCGTGCGGTGGGCGCTCGAGCACTACCTCGGCTTCGTCGAAAAGACGGTGGAGCCGCTCCCGTACGACAAAGCACTGGCCCAACAGGTCGTCGGCCACTACGAGATCGACGCCTTGAATCTCGACATCGCCACCGACGGCACCCGTCTCACCTTGGAGGTCGGGATCAAGCCGCAGATCCGCGAGGCATCGGACGAGGACATGCCTCCGGACTACCCGGCCGCGGGCCTCGGTTTCCTTCCCGGCGACGGTGACGACTATGTGATCACCGAAGGCGGCCTCAAGGGGCAGCGGGGCTACTTCTCCCGTGACGCCAACGGCACGGTCACAGGCGTCGACCTCGCCGGCCGGCTCTTCGGCCGCGCCACGCACGCGTCCTGATCCACAGCAGGCAGGGGCGGACCGAGCGGTCGCCCCCGCCTTGCGCCCCGAACCGGTCGCCGACCGACGTGCAGTCATGACCCGTCTCCGCCAAGGACCGGCTGCCAGGCGGGCACCTGTTGAACGCGGGCTGTCTCGGCCCAAGCGTGGTCTCGGCCTCACAGGAGCGCGGCATCACCCTGGCCGGCCCCGTTGCCGGTGACGCCACCGGCCACTGGCGCGACGCGCTCTCTCTCCCCAAGGCGTCCCGGTCTTCTGGTCCAGATCTCACGCGTCGGCTGCCGACCCCGGCCGCCAAGGGAAGAGGGCGAGGTCCGGCTCGACCCAACTGGTCCTGGCCGCCGCGCCCGCCAGCGTTGCGGGCCGGTAGAAACGGGTCAGCAGCTTCTTGTCGAGCAGCGCGGGATGGTGGTTCGCGAAAGTGTCGAAGTCCGCCGTGTCCGACTCATCCGCGTGGTGACCCACCAGCTCTACCCAGGCCCGACTGACGGTGGAGTTGTACTTCTGCGGAACGCCTGCGTAGCGGGCGGTGCGCTGGATGCCGCTGCTGACCAGGTCCACGGCCTCGGCGGTTCCGTAGCGCCGGACAGCCAACCACGTGAGGTGAATGTGCTGGCGGTGCCCAAAGCGTTCGGCACCGGCCATCACCTCCCCCATCAACTCCGTGAACGGTGAGGGCTTTTCGCTCGCGCCGTCGTCGAGCGCCATCATCTCCCCTCCCCTGTCAGCGCATCCAGGACGGCATAGAAACCGGCGACGGCCTCGCCGGGCAGGCCGTCCAGCGCACGCCTCTCGAGCTCGTTCAGCGTCTGCTTGATCAGCACTGCCGTCGCGTGCCCCGATTCGGTGAGTTCGATGAGCACCGAGCGGCGGTCACCGGCGCGCGTGCCACGGGTGATGTGCCCGCGGCGCTCCAAGCGATCGAGCACGCTCGTCAGAGTTGTGGGACGGGCGCCGACGGCTGCGCCCAGCTGGGACACGGTGCGGCCCGTACCGTCCGCGAGGTTGGCCAGTGCGTTGATCTCGGAGGCGGTCAGGTCGAGGTCGACGAGTTCTGTGGTGATCAGGTGCAAGGTGGCGTGGGTTGCGCGCTGCAGGGTCAGCAGCGCGGACCGTTCAGGGGATACGGATTTCGACTTCACGATTTCGTATATTACGAAATCGTACTAACGGTCGCAAGCCCTTCTCAGGACGATCTCGACGCCACCGAGCACCCCGAAGACCAATCCGCCGGAGTTCCTGGCGCTCGCGTCAGTGAAGGACGGCTTCGATCCGCTCCGGCACAGAGAAGTCTTCAGCGCAGTTCCACAACGATGAAGTCAGGCGCGCGCAGAAGGGGGCGTGGGCCTGCGCAGCAGCCACTGCCCGAACGTCCGACGCCGGGGCCTCACCACCACGCGGCCGTGGACCTTCTGACCGACCAGCTCCACTCGCAGCGTGACCGGCGTATCAGGATTCGTCGAAGCCTGACGGTACTTGACCCCGCTGTGCACCAGCTGCAGACCATCCGTATCGACCACGATGTCCGGCCTCGTGACCAGCGTCAGAGTCTTCCCTGTCATGCCCACGTCGATCCGCAAGGTGTCGTGCGTGATCACCGCGTCGGTGAAATCAAGCCTCACATCGCAGAACGTCACCGAGAGCTCCAGCCTCCGCGGTACCACCCAGCGCCCCACGCGCTCGACCGGGCCGCTGTGGACCTGTTCGATGCGAACTACGTCCTTGACCTCTACTCCGCTCCCGCCGACCGCAGCCGGTACCGGCGGAAGGTCAGCGGTGAGTGTGGTCAGTTCGCTCAAAGTCCGCGCCGACAGGGCGGCTTCCAGGCGCTCGTCCAACTCGTCCGCGGTCAGCAGGCCGTCCCCCGCCGCGATGCGCAGCACATCCACCACCCGGTCCCGGTCCGCGTGCGAGGCTCGCAGCTCGGGCGACGAGTCGGGGCCGGAGTGCCTCCCGGTAGGCGAAATCTCTCCCGACATGCTTCCGTCCTGGTCCTGTCGAAACGTCTCCGCGCGACGCAGGCAGCGGCGCGACGAGAAGACTAACGCTATATCGCGACATGAATCCCGGCCGGCCCCTTCACGGAGAGGCGATGGGTCAGTCGGGGGCCGCACGGTCACAGGTGCCGTCGTGTCAGCCGAACTCGATCCCGAAGAGCAGTGCACCGATGGACGCCAGCGTGAGGCCCAGCGGGATCAGGCTCACCCCGATTCCCACGCCGAGGCTCTTCCTCTTCGCCAGGTACCACGGAACACCCAGAGAGAGCAGCGCCAGCAGGAGCAGCAACAGGGCCGCGCCGATGGCGGCCTCCGTGCGCCCGCAGGGGTTGGCGGCGGTGCACGAGTCCAACGCCATGGGAGACACCAACAGCAGGAAGGCGGCGACGAGTTGGACCGGCAAAGCCACCAGCACACCGGCCAGCGGGGCGACCCACCACTTCCGCCGGGGCTGCGCCCGGTCGGCGGGGAGGGATTCGGCCGCGGACAGCGACGGTGAGGGAGAGGGAGAGGGCTGAGTGGAGACCTGCGGTCTGGCGGGTGTGCTCATGGGCACAGTATGGCGTCCTGGTGAACATCCAGTGAAGGTCGGTCTGTTCCGGCAACGCGCGGGTGTGGCGCTGTTCAACCCCAGCAGCTGCATCAAAGCGCACGAGAGCCGCTACTTCATCGACGGCACCCTCCCCCTCCCCGGAACGAAATGCGATCAGGACGCTCCGCCCTTCTCCACTCCCTGACGTACAGGGGGCGTCCCTGGACAACGAGCCGGTCCGAGCCAGTGTGGGTGGCGCGGACCGGTTGCGTCGGGGCGGGCGGCGCGTCGGTGAGCCGCTCCCTGTGATTCCTCATCCGCGGTCCGCCGACACGGGTGTCCTGACGCCCGGCACAGCTCAATGCCCGACCGCCGACTCGTGCGTGCGATGCTCAGGAGCGTTGTGCCCTGCGCTGTCATGGCGCAGGAGTACTACCACGAGCAGTCCGGCGAGGACGTAACCGCCGCCCTGCGCGGCGAGTACGGGGACGATGCCGAGAGACTGGCCCAGGAAGCCTGCCGCGCACGTGCCTGCCACGATGGCGATGCCTTCGGCGGCGCCCAGTGCGCCGAAGACGCGGCCTCGGTGGCTGTCGGTGGTGTGGCGCTGCAACAGCGTCATCATGGATGTGACCAGCAATGCGCCGGGAAAGCCGACCAGGATCATCAGCACGAGGGCGGGCCAGGCGGCGCCGACTTGCAGCGGGTAGAGGAAAAGCGCGAGGTCGATCAGCCCGAACGCGATCGCGGCCCAGCCCATCGCCCGGGTTGCGGGCAGACGGTTGCCGATCGATGCGGCGAGCAGTCCGCCGCCGATGCCGCCGATCGCCTGGGCGGCGACGATCAGACCGTACGTTTCGGCGCTCGCGTGCAGCACTGATCGGACGAAGGGAGCGAACAGCGTGCTCATGATGCCCTCGCCGACGCTCGTGACGAGCAGGAAGACGACCATGACGCGCAGCACGTGCTGGTGCAGTGACAGCCGCATTCCGTCGGCCCAGTCGGTGCGCAACTGCCCGATGCGGGCCTTGAGTTCCGGGTGGGCGGAGGGTGTTCGCTCCGCCCGCGCTGCGGTGGGGATTGCCGCGATCAACGCAGCGGAGGCGAGGAAGCTCGCGGCGTCGAGGAGCGCGAGCAGGTCGATTCCACCGGCCGCCGCGGCGCCACCGCCGAGGGCGGAGCCGATCAGCCGGGACAGGTCGCTGTTCTGGCTGTTGAGCGCGTTGGCGGTCACGAGGTGCTCGTCATCGACCAAGCGGGGCAGCAGACTTTGCTGGGCGGGGGTGAAGAACTGCTGGACGCATCCCTCCCATGCGGTGACGACGTAGACGATCCACATCTGGCCGGGCCGGTGTACCGCGAGCAGGGGCAGCAGGCCAAGGGCGAGCAGTACGTTTGCCGTGACCATGGTGCGCCGCAGGTCCCACTGGTCGACGAACACGCCGGCGAGCGAACCGAGCACGATCTGCGGTACGAACGATGCGAGCAGCATGAGGGCCGACGCGAGTGTGTTACCGGTGAGTGCGTAGACGTAGTAGGCGAGGCCGACGCGGAGTATCCAGTCGCCGGTGAGCGACACGAGTCCGGCCGACAGAATGAGTCGCAGGTGGCGTTGGCGCATTGCCGGCGCGATGGCCCGCATGTCAGCCCTCCGCCGCTGTTGGTTCCTGCGGTGTGACGACGAGTGTCATATTGACGGCCTTCGATCCGGGTGGGCGCGATGCGAGGTAGTCGAGCGGTCGTTGCTCGACGTAGTGGGCGAGGATCCCACCGAATCCCTCCATCAGCTCGGTGAACTCGTCTTCGGTCAGGTAGACGGTGCTGCGGTCAGGTAGAGGGTGCTGCGGCCGATGCCGGAGTGCTTGCGCCAGCCCGGCGACCAGAAGGCCCGCCGTTCCTGCCGGCGGCCGAGTTCCTCCAGTGCCTGCTCGGCTGCGACCTGTTCTTCGACGCCGAAGTCGCGGGCGCGCTCAGCCAGTCAAATGGTCGTATCCCTGGCCGACCTCGCGGACACGCCATACCCGACCGCGCCGGTAGAGCTCGGCGAGCAGCGGCGTGCGCTCGGTGGTCGCGGCGTCGAGGCCGGCCTGGGCCACGGCTCGCTCGGCGGCTCCCTGGGAGACCATGCGTGAAACAAGTCACGGTTGCCCGCTGTGCCAAACAGCCTGCTCCACCATGTAAGTTCCTGCGTCCAAGGGGTGGGACTCCCCCTGATCACACATTCGTGCCGCCGCATCTGCGCGCCCCTGAGGGAGACATTGCCATGCCCGCACAAGAACCGGCCCACCACCCGCCCCAGTGCATCGGAGTGGTGGCCGAGTCCACTCCCGGGGAGACCCGTGTCGCGGCGACGCCTGCCACAGTGCGCCAATTGGTGGGGCTGGGCTACGACGTAGTCGTCGAGTCGGAGGCCGGCACGGCGTCAGGCTTCGCGGACGGCACCTACTGTGACGCAGGGGCACAAATAGGCGACGCCTGGCAGGCCGACATCGTACTCAAGGTCAACTCCCCTTCGCCGGGCGAGATCGCGCGCGTGCCCGACGGCGCGACGCTGATCGGACTGATCAGCCCGGCCCAGCGGTCGGACCTCCTTGCGGAGCTCGCGAGCCGGCCAATTACCGTACTGGCCCTGGACGCGGTACCACGTATCTCGCGGGCGCAGTCGATGGACGTGCTCAGTTCCATGGCCAACATCGCCGGCTACCGAGCCGTGATCGAGGCGGCGCACGTATTCGGACGTTTCTTCACCGGCCAGGTGACGGCCGCGGGCAAGGTCCCGCCGGCGAAGGTACTGGTGGCCGGCGTCGGTGTGGCCGGGTTGGCTGCCATCGGCGCCGCCTCCAGCCTCGGCGCGATCGTTCGGGCGACCGATCCGCGACCGGAAGTGGCCGACCAGGTACGGTCGTTGGGCGGCGAATACCTCGCGGTGGACGTCGCGCAGGAGGCGAGCACCGACGGCTACGCCAAGGCGACCTCCGCCGACTACGACCGCGCCGCTGCCGAGCTGTACCACGGGCAGGCGAAGGACGTGGACATCGTCATCACGACCGCGCTGATCCCGGGCCGCCCCGCCCCGCGTCTGCTCACCGCGGACGATGTGGCGGCGATGAAGCCCGGCAGCGTCATCGTCGACATGGCCGCGGCCCAGGGCGGCAACGTCGCGGGAACCGTTGCGGGCCGCATCGTGGTCACCGACAACGACGTGACCATCATCGGTTACACCGATCTCGCGTCCCGGCTGCCCACCCAAGCCTCACAGCTGTTCGGCACCAACCTGGTGAACCTGCTCAAGCTGCTGACGCCCGGCAAGGACGGTCGGCTGGTCATCGACTTCGACGACGTGGTCCAGCGGGCGGTGACCGTGGTACGCGAGGGTGAGATCACCTGGCCTCCGCCGCCCGTGGCCGTCTCGGCCCAGGCCGCCGCGCAGCCTGCACCCGTGGCAGCGGCCGCACAGCCGAAGGAGCCGCGACTCACCCCGGCGGCCCGGTTCGGGCTGATCGGCGCCGGCATGCTGGCGATGTTCGCCCTGGTCGCCTTCGCGCCGGCACAACTCGCGGCGAACTTCACGGTCTTCACGCTGGCGGTCGTGATCGGTTACTACGTGATCGGCAAGGTGCATCACGCGTTGCACACGCCGCTGATGTCGGTCACCAACGCGATCTCCGGGATCGTGGTGATCGGGGCGCTGCTGCAGATCGGGCATGAGAGCGCGATCGTCACCACGCTCTCGTTCGTGGCGATCCTGCTGACGAGCGTGAACATCTTCGGCGGCTTCGCCGTCACCCGCCGCATGCTGTCCATGTTCTCGAAGGGCTGAGCCGCAATGACTTCAACTACAGCCTCTCACGCTGCGGACCTGGTCGCCGCCCTGCTGTTCATCCTCAGTCTGGCGGGATTGTCCCAGCACCGCACCTCCCGTGCCGGTGTCGTGTATGGCATCGCCGGCATGGCCCTCGCCCTGGTCGCCACCGTCGTACTCGCGGCACAGAGCATCACCGCGGGCGCGGTCGCGCTGATCGTTGTCGCGATGGTGCTGGGCGCCGCGATCGGCATCTGGCGAGCGCGGCAGGTCGAGATGACGCAGATGCCCGAACTCATTGCCGTACTGCACAGCTTCGTCGGTCTCGCCGCGGTACTGGTCGGCTGGAACAGCTACCTGGAGGTCGAGGCGCACGGGGCCGCGCAGACACACGTCACGGCCGACCTGCTGGGGATCCATCACGCAGAGGTGTTCATCGGGATCTTCATCGGCGCGGTCACCTTCACCGGCTCGATCGTCGCGTTCCTCAAGCTGTCGGCGCGCATCAACTCCCGTCCGCTGGTTCTGCCGGGCAAGAACGCGCTCAACGTTGCGGCGCTGGTGGCGTTCGCAGCGCTGACGGTCTGGTTCACGATCAGCCCGAGCCTCGGCCTGATGATCGCCGTGACATTGCTCGCGCTCGTCCTGGGCTGGCATCTCGTCGCCTCGATCGGCGGCGGCGACATGCCCGTCGTCGTCTCCATGCTCAACAGCTACTCAGGCTGGGCCGCGGCGGCAGCAGGATTCTTGCTCGACAACAACCTGCTGATCGTCACGGGCGCGCTGGTCGGATCCTCGGGCGCCTACCTGTCCTTCATCATGTGCAAGGCGATGAACCGGTCCTTCCTCTCGGTCATCGCGGGCGGATTCGGCATCGAGGCTCCCGCGCACGGGGACGAGGAACAGGGCGAGCACCGCGAGATCCGTGCCCAAGAAGTGGCTGAGCTTCTGACACAGGCTCGGTCCGTCGTCATCACCCCCGGCTACGGCATGGCCGTGGCACAGGCGCAGCACCCGGTCGCCGAGCTCACACGTCAACTGCGAGAGCGCGGCGTGGAGGTCCGCTTCGGCGTCCATCCCGTGGCGGGCCGTCTGCCCGGGCACATGAACGTGCTGCTGGCCGAGGCCAAGGTGCCGTACGACATCGTTCTGGAGATGGACGAGATCAACGACGACCTCGCCGACACGTCCGTCGTCCTGGTCATCGGCGCCAACGACACCGTCAACCCAGCCGCGACGGATGATCCCACCAGCCCGATCGCGGGCATGCCGGTGCTGCGGGTGTGGGAGGCGGAGCAGGTCGTCGTCTTCAAGCGCTCGATGGCTTCTGGCTACGCGGGCGTGCAGAACCCGCTGTTCTTCCGCGAGAACAGCAGCATGCTCTTCGGCGATGCCAAGGAGAGCGTCGAGGAGATCCTTCGCGCCCTCGCCTCCGACCCCCGCACCCAGGCGCCGAGCGAAGCCGCCCTCGCCCGCTAGGGCCCGCGCCCCGGGCGGCCGGTTCCGCTTCACGCACGGCCGCATCGCCAACTCTGTCCCCGTTTCTCATGGTTTGAAGCGGTGTCACGGAGGAGACCGCATCCGGCACCGCGCGTACTGGGCAACCTGGTGATCGACATGACCAGGTCTGGTGGGTGATCTACGTGACCAGCCAGTTCCACGGTGCGTGGCGGTGGCCGGCCGCCCCTGTGGGTCTGGTGGCGTTGGTGTTCGCCGACCGGGGCGCGGCCGTGGCGGTGGCGGTGGCGGTGGCGGTGGCGGTGCAGGATCTCCCGCGGTGGGATCCTGGATGCCCGCGCCATCGAGGAACACCACCAGACCGTGATCGCTGTAGGCGGTGCCGAGAATCTCGTCCCGGCCCCGGGGGTGCACGGTGCCCCTCGGGCCGCCTGCGCGGGAGGGCGGTGTACGACGATCGGCGCGCGGCCCACGCTTCCCAGCGTGCCCCTGGCCGACCCGCCCGGCGAACCCGCTGCGGCGGTCAGGGGCTGTCGCCGGAGTAGTAGAAGCGGCACATCACGCCGGGACCGGGCATGCGCGGTTCACCGGGACGCGGGTCGTACAGCGACCGCCCGCCGGGGAACTGTCCGAGCTCGGTGGACAGGGCGGCTCCGTCGTCGACTTCGTCCGGGCGCCAGCCGGTGATGTCCAACAGCAGTCCGTCCAGCGGGCCGCCCATGAGCGCGGCATAGGTCTGGTGCGGGAGGGGGCCCGGGTTGGGGTCGTCATGGTCGTGGCCGTACACCCGGCCGCGCAGCAGTTGCTCATCGCCGTTCATCACTCCAGCCTTTCAGCCGCCACTGACAACGCGGCTCTGCCCAGGGCAGCCATGGGCTTCCCCGCGTCGCCGGCGGAAGGCCTGCCCTGGTCAGGTGCGGAAGCGGGAGAGCCGGGCGCCGGCCTTCGCGCGGCTGCTCGGCTTCCTGCTCCTGGCAAAGGCGCTCCTGCTGCTGGCGCGCGCAAAGGCCACGGACCTCGCCCTGGCCGTAGTCCTTGAAACAGGCCGGGCAGATGCCCGAGAACGCGGCGCGGATGGAGCCATGTGGCAGCGGATCCGCCTTCTTCGCCGCGCTGCGCGTCGTGTTGGTCGCAGTGCGCCCCACTCCCCCACCGGCGGTACCCACCAGATGCTGTGCACTCTCCAACCGGTGCGCACGATGTCGTACCGCACTGCGCAGTGCGGTACGAGTCGCGCGCTCAGGCATCCGCTCTCTCAGCTCGACAGATCAATGACCGCTGCGGCTGTCGTAGACCGTGAGCGACAGTTCTTTCACCGCGGTCCGAGCGCGCTGTTTGTCCAGGCCCTCGTCTATGACCTCCAGCGCACCGGCTGCCGAGATCCGAACGGCGCGGGGAAGACCGTCGTAGGCGGCGAGCCGGTACGCCACGGTCCGGCGGGCCTTCTGCTCCCTGTCGCTCACCCCGCCAGGGACGACCGGAAAGACCGCGGCCTCGTACAGCGCGACACCCATGACAACCACGTCCGCGATGCCCTCCAAAGCCGAACCGGTCCGGACACCCGGAGGGGGATCCACCGCGATCTGACTGTGGAAGAACCCCCCGAGCCCGACACCCACGGACGACGTACCCGCTCCCACCGCGGCTCCCGCCCAGCCACCGAAAACGAAGCCGAAACAGGCCCCGCCGGCCACCACACACACCACCATCACCATGGTGAGCAACACATGCATGCGAGTACCGGGCGAAACCTTCATGCCCAGCAGTATGCAGACACTCCCCAACCACACGGCACCGGCCCCGGGACCAGCTGATACCCGCCGGCCGTGGCACCGGATCACCACCACCGCAGGATGCCCCGACCCGCTCCAACAGGGCCGACGAAGTACGCCCGAACGGCATCCACCGAAAACCACGCATAGCCCCACCACAGCAAGTCACCGGCCTGCCGTACCGCCCGATGCCCATGTCCAAGGGACTTCCCTCTTCCGGGTACGGCCGAAGTGAGTGGAAAGGGCCATGGGATCATTCTGCGGCGCAGGGCCCGGGGGCAACGGCAGACTGAGCACAATCTTGATCATGGAAAAGCCGAGCCGTAGGAGATGTCCATGTGGGAGACCCTCTCCGACACCGTGGTCCTCGCGATCGTGGCCGAGCCACTCCTTCGCCGGATACGGAAGCGATGGCGCAGGAGGCGCGTCTCCCGCACGGTCGCCGCACTGAACCGTGGGGAAAACGCCCACATCCGCTGTGCCGCACGATTCCGCAACTCTGGCGGAGGTCGACACCGCGCTCGCCTGACGGTGAAAGCCGAAGGTGTCTTCCTTTCCACCTTTGACGACACGGTCTCGAAACTGCGGCTCGGGACTCCACGCACCAGTGTCGAAGTCGTCGCCGAGCTCTCGATGATGGTGTGCAACGTAGCCGGGCGACAGCTTGAGATTTTGCTTCCGGCCGAGGAAGACCGTCTGTTCAAGGCCGTGGTGGCCAGGCTCCCGGACCGCAGCGACGAACCCCCCGCCACCGCCGATGTCGTCCCAAGATCTGTTTCGGGCTGAGCACCCGCGTACCGGAAAAGTTGAACCAGAACCTGAGAAGGTGCAGCACCCGCTGTCAGCTGTCGCCGTGACGCTCGGGTGGAAACCGCACGGCGTCACCCAGGTTCTCTACTGCACGTGGTGGTACCAGCGCCGGTGCACCACGGGTTCGACACACAGCACGGCGGCGCCTGCGATCGTGCCGACCAGCAGCGCGGACTCACCGCCGCCGTTGAGGACCGCGCCGAGGCAGGCGGCAGCAACGACGAGCGGGCGCAGCAGGGTCAGCGGGCCGAGGCCGATGACCACCGCGAGGGTGCTGGCGCGGAACGTCAGGGTGAAATAGGCGGCAAGCAACAGCAGTACACCGGTGGCGTAGACCGTGAGCGGGAGCAGGTAGCCGAGGCCGCCGGCAGCCAGAGCGTTGTAGGTCCGTGCCTGGTCGCGTGTGGTCAGCAGCAGGAGTCCAGCGGTCAGCGTGGGGGCGAGCAGCAGGACGGCCCCAACCGCCAGCCCACGCAGGGTGGCTCGGGCGGTGGCCCGTTGTTTACGGATGCGGGCGTCGCTGCCGGCATAGGCGCGGAAGCCGCTGAACGCCGCGTCGACCAGACCGAGGAGTACAAGCGGTATGGCGGGCGTCATCGGGTGGTCTCGGCGAGGTGCTCCGGGCCGACCATGCGGCGTGCGTCCCGCCCGAGGGCTCGGCGAAGCGGCGCCTCCAGTTGCGGGCGCACTCCGATGATCGGGCGCAGCGTGGTGCAGAACGGGTTCACCGCTCCGCGCGGCTCGTACAGCAGTGCGCGGATGCCGGGTACCGCAGCGGCGCGCAGCAGTGTCTCGTCGCTGTGCGCGCGCAGCGCGGAGACGACGCCGTCGTGGCGGCCGAGCGGGTTGCGCATCCGGGCGCGATGGAAGATCCAGGCTCCAATGGGCGCGAGACGGGTTGCGGCGATGTCGAAGTGGCAGAAGGCGTACGCCGGTGAGGCGGCCTGGGCCTGGAAGAACTCGGCCAGGGCAGGGCCACGAAAATGGTGCAGCACGCCGGTGGAGACGTAGATGGTCGCGGCCTCCGGCAGGTCGAAGGCATTCCCGTTGACAAAACGGCAGTTGAGCCCCTCTGCGTGGGCGAGGCGGTCCGCTTCGCCGACCAGCGCGGCGTCGAGGTCGACCCCGACCAGCTCGACGTCCGTACCGAGGGCCTGGGTAGTCGCCAGCCACCGGACCAGGTAGCCCAGGCCGCAACCGACGTCGACCAGGCGGTAGGGCCCGGGCTGCCCGGTAGTGGACCGAATCGCGGTGAAGAGCGGACCGAGCAGGTGGACCAGGCGTTCGCCGATCCGTAGTTCCTCGCTCAGGCGCTGGAGCTCGGTGTGCACGCTGATGAGCAAGCGGTCCACTGCGTGGGGGTCGAGTACGCCCACCTGGTCCACGGGCAGTCCGGAGACGATCCGGACCGCGCGCTCGTCTCCGCTCTCGCGGAGCTGCTGGATCACCTCGGCGCGCCGGACCGGGAGCCGCTGGCCGCTGCGTGGATCCACCGCCGTGATCAGGTCGGAAATCTCAACAAGCTGGTGCACGAGGCAGAACCCTACGGCCTCCCCTGCCCCACCCGGCGGGCCGGCTGCCCCCACCGTGAAGTGTCCACAAGCTCCCGCATCTTCGGTACTGGTGCTGCCGAGACCCGTGCACTGGCTTCGAACGAGCGATTGGCCCAGGTGAACGAGTCCTCTGGCCCCGGTTAGCGATCTTCGGGGCTCGGCGCGAGGAGTCGGTTGGTCCCACTATGGGATCGCCGTGGTCGTGTTGTGGAGTTGGGATGCCGGGCAGGGACAGTCCATACATGGGGACGGGGGCGGCGATCGGGCGCGGAGCGTCGTCCACCGTGCCGCTCCCCGGGGACTGTTGGTTCCCGGGCCAGGTGCGTGCCAGGTGGAGCCAACGGGTGCGGCCGGTGCGTGGCATGTCGCCACCGGTCGTCGACGTGGTGCTTCACAGCCGTCGGACGCGCAGCACGCCGGTCAGCATCGGGAGCGCGAACTCGCCTCGGGCGGTCTCAGGACGGCTCGCGAGGAAAGCGCGGATCCGGCCCAGCGTGGCCTCCTGCTCCTGTTCCGACATGACCAACACCCCAGCGCGCGTCGCGATGGTCGCGACGAGAGAGTCGGCGGTGCGGCGCTGCCCGTGCGGGAACTCGGCCTGCTCCGGCGAGCCGAACCGGGTGGCCACGCCAGTCTTTGGAAGGTGTGCGTCGGCCGTCTCGGCGCGCCAACTGGTGGGCGTATCTCGTGGGCCGATGGCCGCGCTCCCGCTGACCCGTGCGAGGCCGGCAACCCACTCGACCCGGTCGTCCATGACGTTCCACAAGCCGGCCAGAATGCCGCTGGGTGCGAGTACGCGGGCGATCTCGGGTCCCGCGACGGCCATGTCGAACCAATGCATGGCATTGCCTGCCAGCACGGCAACGACGGACGCGTCCGGCAGCGGTATCGCCTCGGCGCTGCCCGGCAGGGCACGGACAGCCGGCAGCGAACGGCGCAACTCGGTCAGCATCGCCGGATCGGGCTCGACCGCGATGACTTCGGCGCCCAGCGCGACGAGCGTGGCGGTCAGCTTCCCGGTTCCGGCGCCGAGGTCGAGCACGCGCCGGCCGGGCGCGCACTTGAGCGCCCAGCGCACCGCGGCCTGGGCGTAGTCCGGACGGTGCTCGGCGTATGCGACTGCCGCCGCGCCGAACGACGAGGCGTGAACCAGCCGTTCGTCCTGATCCACGCGGTAACCGTATCGGCGCCACAGGCCATCGGCCACCCCGCCTCACCACTTCGGCAACAGCCGCCCGAGAGCGCTACCAGGCTGCGGCTCGCCTGCGAAGTGCCTCCGACCGTTGCCGGAGCGACGGCCTCGACAATCCTCCTCCCCGGTCCGAGGCACTCTTCGCGGAGCTGACGACCTGCCGGACGGCCCGCATCATGAACAGTGCACATTTCAGGAAGAGACCGACATACCTGACTGGCCTACGAGTTGGGGAGCGACATCAGTGACGGCTGGTTGATCAGGGCGCCGAAAAGTTGAGTGGCAGATCTCGGTGGAAGACGGCCATGGTCCGGCCGGGGCCGTTGTAGTCGTCGACGATCTTCACGTCAAAGCCGAGGCTGCGATGGAAGGCGATCGAGCCGGCGTTCTCGACGGACGTGATCGCCTTCAACTGCCGTGCACCGTAACGCTCCGCTGTTTCGGCGAACGCCGCATACATACGGCGCCCGAGACCGGTTCCACGGGCATCGTCCCGCGTAGCGATGAGATGCACGTAGCCAGTGTCGTCCGGCGTGACAAATCCGAAGATGTACCCACGAATTCCGTCCTCGGCACGGGCAACCAGGCACATGGAACCGAATTCCTGCACCAAGGCCAGAAGGTGCAGCGAGCGCAGGTCGCGTTCGCCCCAGTAACGGGGGTGATCTGTCAGAACTTGGTGGAAGTCGGCCACGTCGGCCGGAGTTATGGCTGTCCCCATGACGGGGATCATGACAGACACCTGGCAGTTCAGTGAGACTCCGCGCTCTCCGCTCGCCAGAAGCGCAACCTTCAGCGAATCGGACTGACGAGCCGTCAGGACGGAGTGCAGACGAGGCTGCTTCCTGCGGCGAGGCGGGCGTCACCTCCGCACGGGGCGAGCGGGTAACTCAGGTCGACGGCGGTCGCTGCCATACTCGATTATGCACGTATGCCGCTGATAGAGACCCTTGCCCGAGTCGACGCAGATCTGGCCGCCGGCCGGGTTCCCGTCGCACGCCAGCGACTGCGTGGGCTGGTGTCGTCCTTTCCGAACGACCTGCCGCTTCGCCGCCGCCTGGCCGAGACGTACCGCCTGTACGGAGAGCCTGCGGAAGCGGGCCGCTGGATGTACCTCGAACAGGACCAGGACGCAGCCGAGACCTCGGCCTTCGAGGTGAGATACGGCACCGCTCCGAAGCGCATGCGGGCACTGGCCTGGCGTGGGCCTGAGTCGCTTGCCCCATCGGTGTTTGCCAGACAACAACTGGAAGCAGTGCGAGCAGCCTGCTCCGACGCCGTGGGACACCCCGTCGATTGGGACACGGGGCCAGCCGACCGGAAGACGGAGAGCAAGAGCAACGCCGTCACGGACTTCCTGGCAGGAGCTGGATGCCTGATGGTGGTCCTCGCATTCCTCGCGATCTGGGTGAACGGGCTCGTTGCCCTCTTCAATTGACTCCAGTCGCCTCCGACTGCGGGGCGCCACCCAGGGTTCAGTGCGTCCTGGCCGCCCATCACCACATAGTCGTGGACGAACTACGTGACTGTCGGCCCCGTCCAGGCACACGGCACGTCCGGCCTGGACACTGCGACTGCCCGCCGTACCCACGGTTGGACGCTCGTCTGGTCCGGCCGCCGCCGCGCTGCGCGGCGGCGGCCGGAGCGCGAGGGACCGAGGCTCCCCCCGGTCGCTCCTCGCGCGAGGTGCCCTCCGACGGCAGAGCGGGGCTGCGGGGGTTGCCTCGCCTGCACGTCCTGGAGGGCGCGAGGCTGGAGCCGCGCAGTCGGCGATGCGGCTCCAGCGGGCCTCACGAATGGGTCATGGCTCGGGGTCCGGGAGCCTGCGGCATGGGCTAGAGCCCAAAATCACCTTCCCTGAGAGTAGAAGGTTCGCCGGGATGATCGGAAGCTGTTCTCGGAACGCCGCCGAGAGGATCACTGCCGGACGGAGGGTGGCCGCGGCGAATCCCACGCACGACGCAGTCACCCCGCCTACTGCTTACGGGAGTTCTCGTGTCCGGTGAGGACGTCAACGCCGATGCCTGGACCGTCTACGGCCGGCGCCAGTTGAATCGAAAGTACGCGCCGCCCGTCCCGGATCAGCTGACCTGGACCCCTTGGGAAGGCATCGGTCCCGGGGCCGAGATTCTCGGTGAGATCACCGGCAAGCACGTCCTGGACGTCGGCTCCGGTGCCGGCCACCACGCGGTGCACCTGGCCCGTGCTCACGGCGCTCGTGTGACCGCGATCGAGTTGTCGCCCACCCAGCACCAGCGCGCCACCGAAGCCCACGCGGGCGTTCCCGGCGTGCAGTTCGTCCTGGGCGACGTGGTCGACTACCTCCCCACCGCAGAACCCTTCGACGCTGCGTACGCCATCGGCAGCCTCGCCTTCACCGACCCGCACCGCGCCCTGCCCGCTCTGCGCCACGGCTTGCGCCCCGGAGCACCGCTGGTCGTCTCGATCCTCCACACCGACCTGGACGACCGCGGCCCGTCCACGACCGTCGCACCGCGTGAGCAGTTGATCAGGCTCCGGGACGAACCGCCGCTGCCCGTCCAAATGTGGGTTCTGGCACCCCAGTTG
Source organism: Streptomyces sp. NPDC005784 (assembly GCF_042871525.1). Classification (NCBI taxonomy): domain Bacteria; kingdom Bacillati; phylum Actinomycetota; class Actinomycetes; order Kitasatosporales; family Streptomycetaceae; genus Streptomyces; species Streptomyces sp. NPDC005784. The sequence continues at coordinate 5,489 of NZ_JBIAIQ010000034.1, read as the reverse complement.
TGGGAGGAACTGCTCAAGAAGTACGGCTTCGGAGTCGAGGCCATCGACCTGCTGCGGCACCCCGACGAGAACGTCCCGGTCGTGCAGCAGCTCATCCGCGCCCGGCGCCTCCCGGCCCGGTCCGCACGCGTATCCAGCCGCCCCCGCACCCCGGAGCCACCCTCGCCGCACGCGGCCATCGGTGTCGGTGCCATCCTCCTCGGCGACCAGGGAGTGCTCCTCGGCCGCCACCGCCACGGCACCCTCGAACTGCCCGGCGGAACCGTCGAAGCCGGGGAATCCCTCGAAACGACCGTGACCCGGGAACTCGCCGAGGAGACCGGGCTGATCGCCCGGCCCGACGACGTCACACTGCTGGGGACGCTCGTGGACCACGTCGATGACGTCGTACGGGTCACGGTCGGCGCCGTCGTCGGCGCCTGGCAGGGCCGGCCGGCCACGCAACCGGACGAGAGCGTCGGCAACTGGGCCTGGTACCCGCTGGACCAGCTGCCCGACGGTCTGTTCGTGTGCAGCGCCCAGATCCTCACGGCCTGGCGGCCCGACCTGCCCATCGACCACGCACCCGCGCGTTTCACCCCGTACGCCTCCCACCAGGCGCCCACGGCGACCGCCACGGACGGCCTCGCATGACGGCGCGACGTGCTGAGGCCGTCGCACTTTGCGTCGCGCGTGACGGCTTTCGAGAACGGTCGAGCGGATCGTCAAGAGTGGTCCGGTCGAGCGGTGAACCGGATCGGCGGCCGGATGGACACGACCGCCGATCCAACGCTGCGCCTGGCTCAGCCGTTCACAGGAACCGCCACAAGTGGTCGGCCGTTCCGTTGTCGTCGAACTGGACCACCTGCGCGCTGTTGTCGGTGGACATCCGGTCCACGCCGAGGACTTTTCCGCTGTTCTTGTTGCGGATGCGATACCAGCCGTCGCCGTTGCCGACCAGTGTCCACAAGTGATCGTCTGTTCCGTTGTCCTCGAATTGCACAACGCTCGCGCTGTTGTCCATGGACATGCGGTCGACGCCGAGCACCTTGCCGCTATTGCCGTTGCGGATCAGATACCAGCCGTCACCCTTGTCGACGAGCTGCCATGCGTGGTCGCCCGTCCCCGTATTGTCGAACTGCACTACGCGTGCGCTGTTCTCGGTGGACATCCCGTCGACGGCGAGGACCTTGCCGCTGTTCTTGTTGGCGAGCCTGCGGAAGGGCGGTTCTGGCGTCCAGGGCCGGCCGTCGGGTGCCGCCGTGGGGAAGGACGTGATACGGAGCCGGGCGGCGCCCATGGGGATGAGGGTGACCGTCTCCACTGGAGCCTCGCTGCGGGCGGGACCGTCCTGGAGCGGTGCGACGACATGTTCGTCGTCTGCGATCCACTCCTGGATCTTCCGGGCTTGCGCAGAGATGTACAAAGGCGTGGTGCCGGGAGTGAAAGGCTGGTCCGGCACGACAGCACTGGTCTGTGCGGGCGTCAGCGGGGTCTCAGGGAGGAGACCGTAGTTCCATGCGGTGGTTGCGTGGACCTCGTATGCGGGGAACGTGTCATCCCCCGCGTAGCGGTCGTAGCGTTCGCCGATCTTCAACGAGTAGGCGAGCGGGCCTTTTTCGACGCTGACTGCGCCGTGCTGGCCGGGCCAGGGGCGCAGTTGGGCCTGCTGAGGCAGCTGCAGACGGACGACGTCGCCGTCGCGCCAGGTACGCTCCACTCGCGCCCAGGACGGGCCGTCCGAGGCCGCCACTGAAGTGCCGTTCACCTGTAGTCGCGGCCCCTTGCACCAGCCGGGCACGCGCAACTGCAGCGGGAAGCGCACGGGATGGGGCGTGGAGATGTTCAGGGTGACCGTGTCCTCGAAGGGATAGCCCGTATCTTCGGTGACGGTGACCGTCGTTCCGCCTGCGACCGTGGCCCGGACCCTGCTCGGAGCGTAGAGGGCGGCGGCCAGACCACCGTCGGTGCTGGCGAGCCAGAGTTCCTCGGTGAAGTACGGCCAGCCCATACCGTAGTTGTGGGGGCAGCACCGGTACTGGTCGACGCCGGCCTGGAAGGCCTGCATGGCGAAGCCGTTCTGGAACTGCCCTTGTGTCTTGGGGCGGTTGTCGAGCTCGATGCTGTTGGCGCTGGTGATGTAGTGAACGGACCTGCCGTCGGGATCGAGGGAGGCCGGGAGCATGTTGAAGGCCAGGTCCTCGCAGCGGTCCGCCCAGACCGGGTCCCCGGTGATTCGGGTCAACAGCTCGTGGCTGGCCATGAATTCGACAATGCCGCAGGTCTCGAAGCCCTGCCGGGGGTCTGTGAAACCGGGCCGGAAGTTCTCGTCGCCGGCCAACCCGCCGCCGGGGAACCGGCCGTAGGTGTCCATCACGGCGTCATAGGCACGATAGGTGGCCCGGGTGAGATCGGCGGAGCCGGTCAACTGGGCATACTGGGCGGGTTCCCGGAAGCCCTGGGCGATGTTCACGTTGTGCCGACTCGGGGTGGCGCCGGTCCAGTCGACGCCGTAGGTGTGCATCTTGGCGGCGAGATCGAGCAGGAACGCCTCGCCGGTTCGGCGGTAGAGCCACACGACGACGTCGAGACCGTCACCCCAACGGTAGGACACCCAGCTGGTGTTGAAGGCGCCCGGCCCCTGTGCGTTCATGTAGCGAAGGAAACGGACCAGGAACGGCACGACGCGCTGGTCGTTGGTGTACTCCTCGTGCGTTCGCAGAGCCTGCAGGAGCGGCAGGAAGGGCCAGAAGTCCGGACCACCGTTGAGTGCGGTGCGTAAGGCACGCGGTCCGAAGAAGCCGTCGCTCGCCTGGGTTGCGAGGATCCCGTCCACCCACTCGCGCGAGCGGTTCAGCGCGTGCGCGTCCCCCGTGGCGATCGCCAGCGGTATGTAGCCGCGCAGCCAGTACGGCACCTCCTCCCAGGCGTTGTGCTCGGGATGAACCCAGCCCGTGGTGGAGAAATCGAGGAAGTGCGAGACGTTTTCGTACGTGCCGCACAATCCGTCGAGCTGTAACCGGAGTTGGCCGGCGAGCCAGCCGCGGGCGACCACGCTGCCGGGCGGCAGCTTCTGGAATCTGTCGGGCATCTGCGTTTCAGCTCGCGGTCGGGGCGCCGCGGCCGCGACTCCCGCGAACGTGACTCCGAGCGCCGCGGCACCCAGGGCGCTGGAGCCCATACCGAGGATTTTCCGCCTGCTCATTGACATGCAGGTGACCTGCCTTCCCAAAAGGGGTCGACTTGCAGTGCGACAACGTTGTCTCTCATTCTCGGACAACGCCAGATCATCCAGATGTGGCTCCACAGCGTCCACGTGGAAGACGGGAGCGCTGCGGTCTTCTACAACGTTGGAAATGGTGCCGCGGACATGACAGCACGGCCAGGTCAGCCTGTCCAGAGTTCACGCACACCACGAAGAGCACCTGCACAATCACCCGGGCAGCGTCAGCATTCACCGCGAGACCCGTGCACGGTTACCGCGTCGGGGTGATCGGCGACGTAGTCCTGGACCACTGAGAGGAAACTCGGGTCGGGCTCCAGGCCGAGCGCGGCAGCGCGCCGGTTGTCGATGACGGCCGGCCACGAACCGACGACGGCCGCGATGGCAGGGTCGGTTGTGAAGGTCACCAGGTCGGTGGCGGCTGAGCCGGCCACCTGCCGCAGCGTGGCGAGCATCTCGGCGACGCCGACCGTGAGTGCGGGAAGGTTGACCGGCAGCCGACCCTCCAGGCGTCCTGGTCCGGTGCCGCGCTCGGCCTCCGCGACACGGAGGATTCCCTCGATGGTGCGTCGCGGCGAGGCCAGGGCCACCTGCGTGCCGGGCTCCACGGGACACGTTGCGGGGAGTTGGGCGAGCGGTTCACGGATGATGGCGGACAGGAAACCGGAGGCGGCCGCGTTCGGCCGGCCGGGCCGCACGACCACGGTCATCAGGCGGGCGACACGTCCGTCGACGAAGCCGCGGCGGGTGAAGTCCGCGAGCAGGTGTTCGCAGACGAGTTTCTGCGTTCCGTAACTCGACTGAGGCAGGGGCACAGTCGCCTCGCTGACCACGGGCGGCAGGGGAAGCTCCAGGGTGGAGCCGTAGACGGCGAGGCTGCTGGCAAACAGCATCCGCGGTACGGGCCCGCCGGCCAGCGACTGCGCCCGAGCCGCCTCCAGCAGGGCACGAGTGGTGTCGAGGTTCGCGCCCATACCTAGATCGAAGTCAGCCTCGCACTCGGCCGAAACGGCGGCGGCAAGATGGAACACCACGTCAACCGGCTCGGCGAACACGTCATCGAGACGGTCGGTCAGATCACCGTGCACCACGTCCACGAGCGGGTCGCCCGCCGACGGCAAGCCAGGCCCCGCGACCCGGTCGACGAGCACCAGTCGGGTGATCGGTACGCCGGCGAACGCCCGCATCTGCAGCAGGCGCCCGACAAGCAGACGCCCGAGGAATCCTGACGCACCCGTGACGATGATCCTCATGTGACGTCTCCTCACAAGTTGCCGGCCGCAGCATCGTGGACGCCGTCACGGTATGCGCCGCCCTTTCCTGCAGCCGCCCATCCTGCGTGTCCACGCCCACGCCCACGTCCTCGGACGCCCAGCAGCATCCTCGTTCGGCGGCGAGTCCACCACACCCCTGTCGCGGGTGATGGCGGATGGGCGAGAGCGGGTGCCCGCGACAGCGTAGGCCGCAGCAGCGAGGGTGCCTACGGACGGCTCACGGGCGTGCCTGCTCTCGTGGCCGGCCAACTGGTGCCGTAGTACGCCGTCGACATCGCTGGGCGGCGGCCCTCCACGCGGTCCAGTGAATGCTCGCCGCCGGCGATGGCCGGCCCGTTCCGCGGCAACCTGAACATCACCACACCGAACTGGCAGTTGATCTCACACTCTCGGCCCAGCCCGGAAGCGCACCGGGCAAGGTGATCCAAAGGGAGGTCCTCGATCACTCCATCGACGAGGCGGTGAGAGTTGGAGCCCACGCAGAGCCCTCCGCCGCGGACGGCGGACGATGTCACGCTCGGACGAGGTCGGGCCCCGAGTCCACAGAGGTCGACGGGCGTGGGGCGGAGCGTCAGGCAGGACACCGGAAGTCGACCAGGGCATGTACTGGTTCTGCGACTTCAACCAGTTCAGCCTCAACGGCGCCCACGTGTACGAGCCGTACATGAATGCCACGAAGCCCTCGCGGGTCAGGTAGCAGAGATCCCTGTAGGGGCGCGCGGCCAGCGCGGCAAGGTGGTCGGCAAGATGGTGTGGGACCTGGACGAGGTGGCCGCGGCCCGCTGTGACCACGGCCCCCGGGCCACCCTCGACCTGCTCGGCCGCCCCTCCGCCGCCCAGTCGACCGCACCCGTCCCGCAGCGGCCGCTCACTGATGGGACCACTGGAGTCCGGCTCCACTGGGCCCTGCCGAAGTCGTGAGGGGCCCTGCGCTTCTCGGACAGCGGCGTTGAGGGTTCTACCTATGCCGCTGCCTGCAACTCCTCGTACTCGGCGTGGACTTCTGCGGGAGT